>CALLVY010000698.1 GCA_938015925.1 uncultured Saprospiraceae bacterium | reverse complement strand
TCGTATTCCAAATAATCGGCAGCAGCCGTTGGGAGCATCAATAGAGCTTGTCCGTAATGACCGTATACGGCGATCTCCATGTGTTTGTTGAGGGAAGGGCTGTGCCAGCCTTGAATGTCTCTTTGCATGTCTGTTTTTTTTACGTTTTCTGACAAATCTCGTGGTCATTCAAAAAGAAGAAAAAAAAGCGATTGAAGGAAGCGTTTCTTCTTTTTTTGGTTGACTCACACACGGGATTTGTCAGAGAACCTTTTCTATGTCGTAAATTTACAGAAAAATCAGGGAAGGAAGGATAAGAATAGGTGGATTACTTTGGTTTAGATGGTTCTATTGAAGAAGGAAGTCCTGTGTTAAAAAGTCAAAGTAAAAACAGTGCCTTCGCCCACTTTCGATTGGACTACGATATTCCCTTTGTGCTGTCGGATAATCTGGCGCGACAAACTGAGCCCGATTCCGGTGCCTGTTTCTTTGGTGGTGAAAAAAGGAACAAAAATTTTATCGATTTTATCCACTTCAATTCCTACACCATTGTCTAAAATTTGTAAAATCACTTTTTGATTGACATTGCGAAAAGCACGGAGTACGATCTTGGGAGAAGGGTTTTGTGCAACTGCATCAATGGCATTTTTGAGAAAATTGATTAATACCTGTTCCATCAAATCTGGGTCTGCTTGGAAAGTGAGCGTTTGTAGAGGAAGGTCCAGTTCGAAGTCGATGTTCTGTTTCTCAAGATCTAAGCGGAAAAGCGTAGCTATATTTTTTATCAAACTCTGGACTTCTACGCTGCTGAATTTTGGTGTTGGAATTCGCGTGAGATTGCGATAGGTCTCGGTGAATTTTAGCAAACCCGCACTTCTTCGCTGAATTGCACCGATGGCTTCTCGAATGTCTTGTAATTCGCTATTGCTTAAAGCCGTTCGATCTACTTCGAAAAGATCTTTCATAGAAGAGGTGAGGGAAACGATGGGGGCAACGGAGTTCATAATCTCATGGGTTAGAATCCGTATGAGTTTTTGCCAGGCTTGTAATTCTTGCTCTTCTAATTCTCGTTGAATGTTTTGTAAGGAAATCAATTTGTACTTTTTGTCTAGAATTTTAAATTCCGTCACTTGTACCGATAATTGTAAGAGTTGGTCTTGTACCGAAATTTTCACCACTTCTTTGTCTCCACTTTCCATTTCTTCAATCAGACGATATAGAACGGGTTGCTGTTGTTCCAAAACCCTGGCATGATGCAAAAAAGGTTTTTGCAATAATTCCTTTAAAGCTTTATTCATCAAAAAGACTTCTCCATCTTCCCCCAGGCACAATAAACCAATATTGACGGATTCGACAATCGTTTGCAAATACAAATGATTGATTTCTTTTTCTTCTGTTAAATCTTGAAATTTCTTATTGACGTCAGCGAAAGATTTATACAGTTCTGTAAAGCTACTTCCTTTCCCTCGACCAGAATAGACCGCCGTGTAATCGCCAAATTTTAAGCCTTGCAAAAAGTTGCTCAAATCCCGGTTGCTACGATCGACATAGCGAATCAAATTCCAAAAAGTCAATCCACTAGCGAATAATAAAATGCCCATAGAAATATAGAAAGTCGTATAGGCTACATTATACGCTAAGAGTAAAACTAGTGCGATTAGAAATAGAATTCGTAAGGCAATATTGATGCGAAAGGATCGAAGCATTTTTTATAAAATTAACAGCGCGAAAGTGATACTAATTCCTAATTTGCTCAATATCGCCAAGATTTTAGATCTACTCCCTCTGGAGCATTATCGTCGATATAGCTCGTCCATTTTTTAATAAACATTCTATGGTAGCGGAGCCGGGAAATAGCATTGGGATTGTCGTGGTCTCCATTCCAGCAATGCTCCGCCCGATCGCCATAGTCGACTTCTCCGTCATAATAAGGAGCCGTCGTACTCTCCAGGAATTCTTCCGCCAGATAGACGGCATTATTGAGGTAATAATTATCCATGTCGCCACAGTAAATATTAATTTTGCCTTGTAGCTTAGGTCCAAGGCTCGCCCAGTTTTTTTTCATGATCGCCGTTAGATCGTAATTTTCTTTCCAATGCATCGCCACCTCTCGATCAATCTCTCCCGTGTACTTGTCCCAAATGGGTTTGGGATAGCCATCCTCTCCCACAGGACTATATACTGCCTGCCAAATATCATACTGATCTCCGGAGCGACTCTTAGTCCCCAAGGCCAATTCAAGATGGCTGTAGTCAATCATATAAGCAGAAATATGTCCCAGATAATCTCGATGCTCGGGGCGAAGTATTTTTTTAAAAGGCGCTTGTTGGTAATAAGCGTTTTTGTCTTCGTATAAATTGACCGTGATATAATGCCGAAAGTCAATCGGGTCTGGACAAGCAGCATAGCAACTATTGTATTCGTCTGGATAAAAAACCTGAACGGCCAAAGCCTCCCAGCCTCCAGTAGAGCCACCATAAGTAAAACGCGCCCAGCCTTCTCCAATCCCCTGGAATTTCTTTTCAATAAAAGGAATCAATTCATAAGTAATGGCATCGCCATAAGGGCCAAGGTTTTCAGAATTTACAGCATAGGAATCATCATAATAAGGATTGGCATGTTGGATCTCGATGGCCAAGACTCTGGGATAGTCAGGGCCAGTCCAAAGTTTGTAAAAGTCATAGGCTTCTTGCTGTACAATGCGATTGTAGCCTTCGAGTTGAAAACGATCGCTATAGACCTCTTCTAAGTCTGCATCGGGCGGTGTTTCTCGGAAGCCACCAAAATCGCTTGGGAAATGTCCGTGCATAATCGCCAGAGGATAACGAGCTTCGGGGTGTTGGTCAAAACCTTCAGGCAGCAATACATGAGCTCCCAGGTACATGTCTCTTCCCCAAAATTCACTCAATAGTTTGCTTTTGATTTTGATGTGCTTGATGTATTTGGTGTCCTCGGGTGGGGTTATCGGAGGAATTTCTTGGTCGATATTAATTGTAAAATTCTGAACGCCGTTTGCGGTGATCGTGATTTTTTGTACTTGGCTGTAAAGATTGCCAGGTGCAATATTCCAATGCTGACCTTCTCCGCGATCCATGGGGAGTTTTACGACATGTCCATCCGCGCGATGGAAGGTTTCGTATTTGTGAAGGAGCGCTTGTGCGTAGTATTCGCCTGGTGGAAGGTCGGCAAGTTTTTCTACTGGATAGCCAAAAGTATTTTGCGGGATGATTTGTGGTGTTCCTGCTTTCCAATTTTCTACATTGATGCCAAATATCTGCTGACAATTGGTACCTGCCCGGATCTGAAAGCGCGGTTCTTTTTCATTATTGGTCGATAATAAAAGAAGGAGGCGACCATCGAAGCTTGGGCTTTGTGGGGCAGAAAATGTTATTGTAAAGTTAAGATTTGGATTTTTATTTCCTCCAAATAAAAGAGCTGGAATGAAAAGAAGCAATGAGAAAGCTAATAAAATAAGGGTTTTTTTGAAGTTCATAGCGAATTTAGATTAGCAGTTGGATAATGGAGTAGACTAAAGGTAAGAAAAGCATATGATTATAGCACCCAACCTTTTGGCCTTCTGGACTCGTTATTAATAGTAACTGAACGAAGCAAACAATCTAAAACGGCAAAACGTAAAATTATGAAAACTTACCCCTATTTATTTTTATTGATGTTGTCTGTAGGTTTGATCTTTTCTGCTTGTAAGAAAGAAGAAGTAGTAAGCCCGCAACCGCTTGAAAAAACCAGTTTTCGAAACCTTTCCGTTGGTGATAAATTTTCATACAAAGAAATCCATGTCGACTTTGATATGAATAGCAATGATCCAGTCAGTACTAAAAACTGTCGTTATGGAGATCGAATATTAAATGTAGAGGTGATGGAAATAAGCACGGATGGTTATGTGGTTAAAGAATACCTTTCTACAGAAAGTGCGGAGGACATCGGTAAATTGGCATTGATGATCAAGGACAATATGGTGGAAGTGGTACAGCTGGAAGATAAAACCAAATACAATGAAAGCCTTTTCCACAGTAAAGTATTTAACATCGCAGCGGTATCTTCTCCTTTGGTAGAATTAGAAGAAGATTGTTTTAATTATGGGCCTGCTTCTAATGTTAATTCAGAGAATGGCTATGCCGTAGGGAATGCGCAGATACAAGGAGCTTCCTACCAAAACCTTTATGCTTATTATTTTGGAGATATGGTTCCCGTAGATGGACCAGGTTATATCTATCTGTTTAATGAGGAAGCCATGATTATTCGTTCCACCACCTCGGGGTCTTTCTTTCCTTATTTACAAGGTTGGGAATTGATCCCCAATTAGAAAAACATAAATACACCGAGTACAAGAAATATAGCTATGGGACTAATATCCTATTTTTCCTTTTTCCCGAGTGCCAGAGAAGACTTTCTTCTCTGGTTTTTTTATTTAGAAAGTCTTCTAAACGAATTTTTCTGCTTCTTGGCCGAAATATTTTAACTTTTAATCCCATTTGTAGTAACTTATGAAAAGGAAAGCTCATCGTTTAAATCTTTAAACGATTTTTTTATTTAGCGGGTGGTTAAAATCAAAGAACGAAAAATTAAAGCCAATGGATTTAACAAAAAATAAAGCGAAGCAAGTAGCTATTGAAAACATTATCAAAAAGCACCAGGAGAATCTTTTGCGAATACAAGGCATTGTGGATTTGGGAGTGGGCTACCGAATCGAAGATCATCATCTGACCAATGAATTGGCCATCATCATCGAAGTGGTCAATCAAAGAGAAGTAGCTGCATTGATTCCAACTTCTATTGAAGGCATAGCAGTAAACCTCATCGAATCGCCAGTACCAGAAACGCTGTTTCACAGTTCAGAAAAGATACATCCCGAGATTAGAAAAATTGCAGACTTCCGCAACCAACACTTCAAAAAACTGATTGGTGGTATTCGAATCCGCAATGGCTATGGGAAAGGTTTGGGAAGCGGAACGCTTGGCGCTATTGCTTATGATCGCGAAAGCAATGAAGCTTTTGGAATCACTTGCCGACATGTACTAGTCTCTGACAAACGCTGGCGAAGCAAACCCAATTATCCGGTCATTCATCCCGATAAAAAATGGACACCAAGTACTGATGTAGGTACGGTTCTTAATGAAGGGAAATCTACAATGGATTGCATCCGTTTTGCCCTCAATCCCAATCGAGAGATTGATCATAATCATAGCTTCCTTGGAATCAATGGAAAAATAAGGGGCATTGCCACTGACATCGTTTGCGGTACCAAAGTAATGAAATCGGGTTCTCAGACGGGCGTGACTTATGGAGTGATTGTTTCTCAAAGTGTCACCAATAAAAATCGGTTCATCGTTTTTCCAGATGATGACTTTGAACTTATTGATGGAGAACTGACCATGGGTGGAGACTCGGGTTCCGTCTGGCTTTTAAATGATGGTTCTATGAAAGTGATTGGCCTGCATTGCCTAGGAAATAAAAGCAAACAGTATGATGCGGAGCTAGGGGTCGCATTGCGAATGGACGCGGTGGCGGATTATTTGAATTTGAAATTTTAGAAGAGGAG
>CALLVY010000697.1 GCA_938015925.1 uncultured Saprospiraceae bacterium | reverse complement strand
TTTCTTGGAGAAATCCCCAATTGGAATTCCATAATTGGTGGAGCGCTGATTATTGCGACCGTCATTTGGGAAAGTCTGCGAATGCGCAAAAGTCGCTAGCTATTGAAGAAACGGTTTAGATCATTTTTAAGCAAGAAATTCTACCTAAAAAAAGCCAACAAAAGACATAAAGAAATATCTATTCCCACATCCAAAAACGTTTCTTTATCTTTCGAATAATGAATTCAAAGATCCGAACCATAGCACTTTTTCTCATTTTCAGTTGGCTACTTTTTCCCTTTAGCGGAAAAACACAACAAACCATTGGTCTTTTCCTCAATGATTCCCTCTCTCTTAATGGTTACACCTTATTTACTGTCAGCACCGAAACCTACCTGATCGACAATTGTGGTCATCTCGTAAAAACATGGACCAGCAACCATCAACCTGGCCTTTCGGTCTATTTGTTGGAAAACGGAGACTTGCTTCGTCCTGGACGCGGAGGAAGTGGTTTAATTGGCAATGGCATGGGGGGAGTGATCGAAAGGTTTTCCTGGGAGGGAGATCTTCTATGGTCTTATGCTTATGCAAATGATACGGTTCGGCAACACCACGACATCGAAATTATGCCAAACGGCAATGTCCTCCTTTTAGCCTGGGAAGCCAAAAGCCAGGAAGAAGCCATCGCTAATGGTCGCAATCCAGCGACTACTGGTAGCCAGATATTTCCCGAACATATCGTAGAAGTAAAACCTATTGGAAGCAATCAAGGAGAAATTGTTTGGGAATGGCATGCCTGGGATCATATGATTCAGGATTTTGATGATGAAAAAGCCAATTTTGGAATCATTGCAGAGCATCCTGAGTTGTTCGACGTCAACTATTTGTTCAACAATAATCCAAATACGAATATGGATTGGATGCATGCCAATGCCATTGCTTATCATCCAGAAAGGGATGAAATTGCCATTAGTTCTCGACATTTTGGAGAAATCTGGATCATCGACCACAGCACCAGTACGGCCGAAGCTGCCAGCCATGAGGGCGGCCAATCTAACAAAGGAGGCGACCTTCTCTACCGTTGGGGAAACCCCCAAACCTATGGCCGTGGTACTCCAATGGATCAGCGATTCTTTGGCCAGCATAATGTACAATGGATTCCTAAAGGCTATCCCAACGAAGACAAAATCATTGTTTTCAATAATGGCTTCAATCGTCCGGATGGACTTTATTCGACAGTGGATGTTATTGCCCCACCATTAAACAATGATGGCAGCTATCAACTCAGCGATAACGCAGCCTATGGGCCAAGTGACCTGTACTGGACTTATCGCGAAGGGGAAGCCTATTCTTCTGCCATGTCTGGCGCTCAGCCTTTGAGCAATGGCAATGTATTGATTTGTTATGCCAATGGAATGCGTTTTAAGGAAGTTACGCAAGATGGAAAATTGGTTTGGGAATATATTAGTTCCGCCAGTAATACGGGTCCACTCCCCCAAGAAACGCCCAATTCAGGTTCCACTTTTCGCGCAACGCGGTATGCGGTCGATTATCCTGCTTTTAAGAATAGAGACCTAAGCCCTCAAGGCCCAATCGAATTGGACCCAATCCCTTATGACTGTAGTATTTTTGATGGAACAGTAGCTAACAGGAAGATACCACTCCCTCAATTGGAGATTCGACAAAATCCTGTCGCTGAGTATCTCCATATCACCAAAGAGAATGGTAGACGATTGGTCATCCGTATTTTCAATGTCACAGGTCAGCTTTTGCTAGAAAAGGAATCCGCTGAAGAACAGTTGGCCATCCCGGTTGAGCACTTGATCAGTGGTCTATATTTTGTTCAAATATCTGAACCCCATCTAAACGGATCTACTCTTGTCAAAAAGATCGTCAAAAAGTGATAAAAATCTGTCGGCTATCCTATCCATTTGCAGTTCTTGAATCAGATCCAAGTCCATTCTAAATGCCCATTCAAAAATAAGTGCTATTTTTTTTTCAACAATGCCTTTCAAATTAAAAGGTTTGGCATTTTATAGGTACCTTTGCAGGCTTAAATCGATCCAAGCATGATCCAGGAAGTCAATAATATAGAAACTTACATCGAGGAAAAAGCCAACCAGGAAATCAAGGAAAAAGGCGCGCAAATAGCAAAGGTTATCGATAATTTTGGGAGACCAGAAATAGAAATCGGAACTCAGTTAGCTTCCTTCCGAATAATGGGTACTTTTTTCTTCACCGTTACGATTAGAAATTTTCTAAGCAAAATAGAATCCAGCTGTACTTGCAAGGAAGCTCAAACTACTTTTTGTGGTCATCAAGCTGGGGCCCTCATCTATTTGGCGGATTATTTGAAGAAAAACAGCCACCAACTTTTCACCCCTAGTCTGGCTAAAAGTAAAACGACGAAGATACTGGGCAAACGCAACTCTTCTGAGCCTTACGTCATTAAGGAGTTTTCGCCTATCAACACCCAAACTATTTTTGATCACACCTACCCTTTCCGACCAAGTCGATCGAATGGAACGGAGATCATTAGTTTTAATCATAAAAATCAAACGGTCACTTTTGATTTGAGTGAAAACAGTATTTACCGAAAGAAAAGTGAAAAGGTTTATCAAACGACTTTTACCAAAAGCGCCAAAGGTCTGGTAACCAAATGCTCTTGTAAAACAGAAACAGAAAGACTCTGTAATCATCAGGTGTCTTCTTTATGGTATATTATTCAAAAATTGGGGGGTGATTTTTTCGATATCCTTCAACCCAATTATGTTGAAGATCAATTTAAGGCATGGGCTGTAAAAACAGGGATTTCTGAAGACAATATCCAAGACTATTACACCTTTGATATCAAAACCAGGAATTTTGTACCCAAACCCAAAGCGATTGGTTTGGTTCAGTTTGGTGGAGAAGGAGATGAAATGATCGGAACCAAACTCGGCCCGGACATTCTCAAAAACGAAGCCTATTTATTGCCCAACTCGAATTCGGTTAATGAAAAATCTTTGGTGCCCGGATTTGTTTTTTCTTTCGAAGATCCGACTCAACTAAGAATCATTCCAGTAACGGGTGTCCCAACGGATAATGTTTGGCTCAAATACATCAACGAATTTTCTCAAAAGAATCTGCCCCTCCACTGGGAAGACAGTGATGATGAAATCATTTCCATCATTGAAGATTTAGAAAAACTGGGAACAGAAACCTGGCAGAGTGCGCGGAATCCTAAAACAGAAAAGGGCATCAAGTTTCACAAAGCTTATTATAAGAAATTGAAACGCATTTTCTCCTTGATGGAAAACAAGGATCATTTGTATTTTCGTCCCGCGCATTTTTCCGGGAAGATCAAACGGTCTCAATTGACCCCCCTTTCCTTGTCGCCCCTAACCGCAAAACTTTATTTTGAATTAGGAGAAGCGGATATCTTTTATACCTTGGAAAGCAAACTCCGAATCGGAGAAGACATCATGAATCTTTCTGATCCAGCACTGGATTTGGGAGATGCATTGCCTTACTTCTCTTTGATCCTGCACAAGGATACGCTTTTTCTTCACCAGACGCTTCAACAAGCCTATACCCTATTTGAATTAAAAGAAAACAAACCTGTTTTTAAAGCCATCAAAAAGGATTTTGATCTTTTCTTCGAACAGGTCGTCACTCCACTATCTAAAAGTTATCCTTTAGATCTCGACAATTTTTCTGCTATGGAGAAAAAAACCGTCCCATTAGTAGTTCAGAAAAAACAACTCTACATAACGGAGATGGCTAATTTTATTTTGTTCAAACCGGTCATCCAATACGACCACGGACAAGCGGCCAATATTCGAGAACAAAATACCTTAGTCAAAAAAGAAGGTCAAACCTTGATCACTTACCAAAGAGATCTAAAAGTAGAACAAGAATATTTCAACTTTTTCGAAGACCTCCATCCTGATTTTAAAAAACAACGCTTTTTAGAATTTTTCTTCCTCCCCTATACTGCACTGAATAAAAACAATTGGTTTTTTAAAGTTTTTGAAAAATTCACAGAAGAGGAATTAGAAGTTTTTGGGATCAATGAATTGAAAAACATTTCCTACTCTCCACACAAGGCCGTCATCAATAGTCATATCAAATCTGGAGAAGATTGGTTTGAAGTAAAATTGGAAGTTATCTTTGGAGATGAGGTGGTCAAATTATCTGATGTCAGAAAAGCAGTGATCAAAAACGAACGCTTTGTAAAGCTAAGTGATGGTAAGATGGGATTGCTACCAGAGTCTTGGTTTGGCCGATTGCAACAATATTTCCGAACAGGGGAAGTAGAAGAAGGAGAACTCAAAATTTCAAAAATGAAGTTCTCTATCATTGACGAACTCTTTGACGAAATTGATGATCAGGAATTATTGATGGAACTGAGTTCTAAACGCAGAAAACTCCACGAATTCCAATCCATCAAATCGAATACGATCCCTGAGGAAATCACCGCAGACCTAAGAGATTATCAGGTCGAAGGATTCAACTGGCTCAACTTCCTAGACGAATTCCAATGGGGTGGAATCCTGGCCGATGACATGGGATTGGGAAAAACCCTGCAAATTTTGTCCTTCTTGCAAAAACAAGCCAATGACAAAAATGGGATCAATCTCGTAGTCGTCCCTACCAGTTTGCTTTTTAACTGGGAAAATGAAATAGAAAAATTTGCACCAACACTCCGCTATAAAATCCATCATGGAATGGTGCGGGACACCGATCCCAATGTTTTCAAGGAATACGATGTGGTCATAACCACCTATGGATTGGTGGCCAATGATGTGGAGTTGTTTAGTAAAATTTACTTCAACTATATCGTATTAGATGAATCTCAAGCCATCAAAAACCCAACGTCCAAACGCTACAAAGCTGCCTGCCTCCTTAGAGGTCGCAACAAATTAGCCATGACGGGTACACCGATTGAAAACAACACTTTTGATCTTTATGCCCAATTGAATTTCTTGAATCCTGGATTCCTGGGCAGTCAAAAATCCTTTAAGGACAACTTCTCCCGCCCAATTGATGGCGAAGCAGATAATGAACGCTCCTTAGAACTCCAAAGACTCATCAAGCCTTTTGTATTGCGTCGTACCAAGGAGCAAGTTGCTAGTGAGCTACCTCCGAAAACAGAAGATTACCTCATCGTATCTATGGAGGCCGAACAACGCAAGGTTTACGATGCATTCCGAAATAAATACCGCGACTATTTGCTCAACAAAATTGAACAAGACGGAGTCGCCAAAAGTAAAATGTATGTTTTGGAGGGCTTGATTAAGCTTCGTCAAATTTGTGATTCGCCAGAGCTTTTGAATGAAGAAGAAGACTATGGTAAGGATAGTGTCAAGGTAAGAGAATTGATCAAACAGATCACTGAAAAAACGGGACAACACAAAATATTGGTCTTCTCCCAGTTTGTAAAAATGCTAAAAGTCATCCAACGAAAATTGGATGAAGCAAATATTTCCTACGAATACCTCGATGGTCAATCTTCTACCAAGCAAAGAAAAAATAGTGTTGAACACTTCCAGGAAGATGAATCTTGCCGAGTATTTTTAATAAGTTTAAAAGCTGGAGGTACCGGATTAAACTTAACTGCTGCGGATTATGTTTACCTCGTGGATCCTTGGTGGAATCCAGCCGTAGAAAATCAAGCCATTGACCGAACGCACCGGATTGGTCAAGACAAAAAAATCATTGCTTACCGAATGATTTGCAAGGATACGGTAGAAGAAAAAATCATCAATTATCAAAAGCGAAAAATGAAAATTGCTTCTGATATCATTCATACCGACGAGAGCTTTATGAAGAGCCTGACGCGGGAAGATATTTCTGATTTATTTAGGTAATCATCCCCAATAAATCAGCATAAAATCTAAAAAGGAAGGGTAAAGAAATTCTTAACGCTCGTAATTTTTTCCTCATTGTCCAATACAAATGATTTTGGAACCGCTCCGATGGGGCAGCTCTTGCGAAAACAAGCAATGCCAGCAGCCCTGGGTATCTTAACGATGTCAATCTATGGCATTGTGGATACTATTTTTGTCGGACGCTGGGTCGGATCACTGGGAATTGCAGCGATTACGGTAGTGATGCCCATCACTTTTTTGATTTCCAGTATTGGGATGTCTATTGGTATTGGTGGCGCCTCGATCATTTCCAGGGCATTGGGTGCAGGAGAACCGGAAAAAGCCAATATCACTTTTGGCAATCAAATTGCCTTGACGATCAGCTTAGCCATTTTGGTAGTCCTTTTAGGTTTTATATTTACCGATGAAATTTTGATGGCTTTTGGCGGACAGGGAGACATCTTGCCTTATGCCAAAGAATATTTTCGAATCATTCTGCTTGGCGTTCCTTTTTTAGCTTGGGCAATGATGTCGAATAATAATATTCGAGCAGTGGGTTTCCCGAAGGATGCCATGTTTATCCTCATTGTACCAGCAGTGGCCAATATTATTTTAGATCCTATTTTTATTGTTGTTTTTGACATGGGCATGCAGGGGGCGGCTTGGGCGACCAGTTTGTCTTATTTTGCCAGTGCCATTTATGCCACCTGGTTTTTTGTTTTTGGAAAATCCGATTTAAAGTTTGGCTTTAAAGAATTGATCTTACAAATGCCAATTGTCAAAGAAATTTTCGCAATTGGTTCGGTTACCTTGGCTCGCCAGGGAACGATTAGTGTCTTGTCGATTGTACTGAACAATTCCTTGTTTATCTATGGCGGGGAAATGGCGGTTAGTATTTATGGTATTATTGGCAGGATCATGATGTTTGCCAATTTCCCGGTCTTGGGAATTACTCAGGGAGTTGTTCCGATTTTGGGTTTTAATCATGGTGCGGAGTTGTGGGAACGGGTGCGTTCCGCGATTTCCTTAGCGATCAAATCTGCCACAGGAATTGCCTTTTCTATTTTTGTTTTCATCCTGGCTTTTGCTCCTTTCCTCGTCAGTATTTTCACCAATGATGAAACGCTTATTGCTCAGGGCGCCCCGGCAATGCGTATTGCCTTTTTAGCTACGCCTTTGATTGCCATCAATCTGATTGGCTCTGCTTATTTTCAAGCCATTGGAAAAGCCATGCCTGCCTTGCTTTTAGCACTCACCAAACAAGGCTTCTTTCTGATTCCATTGCTATTGACTTTGCCTCATTTTTTTGGATTAAATGGTGTCTGGATGTCTTTTCCCATTGCGGATGTTGGAGCGGCCTTGATTACTTTTTGGTATTTGAGAAAGCACATGGACGCAAAGACTTAAAGCAATTTTCCTTTTCCAAAACACAGGTAAAAAACAGAGCCAGATC
>CALLVY010000696.1 GCA_938015925.1 uncultured Saprospiraceae bacterium | reverse complement strand
AAAAACCATTCCGACACCGTAATCCGCAAGAGGTGGCAAATCAAATCCCAGTTTTGCGCATTCTTCTCGAAAAAAAGCATCTGGTGTTTGCAAGAGAATACCCGCTCCGTCTCCCACATTCGCTTCATAGCCGCAAGCTCCACGGTGTTCCATATTGGTAAGCATGAATAAAGCATCGCTAACGAGTTGATGCGTTTTATGTCCATTGAGATTGGCAATTAATCCCGTGCCGCAGGAATCTTTTTCAAATTCGGATCTATAAAGTCCTTGACGATTTGGGTCTATTTCTGACTCCGTCATTTCTTCTTTGCGGCTAGATGAATTGTTTTCCTCTTTCATGTACAGGAGATATTGATTGGTTTGCTGATGCTTGGTGCTTTTGGAGAAAAACACTTCACATCAGGTAAGAAATAACAGCTCAAGGAAGCTTGAGCCATGATTTTTGGGAATCAGCAATAAAATAAGCGAACCACAAAAATTCTACTTATTTTGAATATATCCAAATTTTTATCTCTTTTTGATATTAAAATCGAAACAAAAATCACTTTTTATTGCAATAATTAAAATAAAAAAACAATACTTCTTTTTGTCAGATGAAATAAAATTGGGTGCTAGGGATTTTCACAAAGATTTAATTTGCGAAGCAGAACTAAAAGCTTGCGATTGTCTTGAATAGAGAAAAGAAGATTTTTGAATGGAGATCAGTGAAGATTTTTTAGAAAAAAAGCAGAATGGTGATTTCGCTTTAAAACATGGAAAGTAATGAAGGAAAAAGAAAAACCTAAGATTCCTTGCGCCGCAAAAACTTTTCTCGAATCACTTCTTCCACGCTTCGGTTTTGAATTTTACACTCCAACCAAGAAATAAAATCGAGGTATAAAAAAGAACGGCCTTCATAGGGATGTGTCGAAAGCGGTTCTAGTCGACCTTTGAGTTGAACAAAAGCGGTTTCCAGGTTTTCATTGGTGCTATTGAGGGAGCGACGAAGGAATTGTAAGATTTCTTGCTGCACCAAATTGAGGTTTTCCATTTTGGTCAAAAAGCGATAAACGGATTTTACTAAATATTCCAATAAATTAAAATGCCCCAATTCGTAGTGGGCGATCAAATTTAGTAATCGGGCAAAACACTGGATATCGCCTCGTAGACTTCCTGCTTTAAAATTGATGATGCGATTGAGGTATTCAATGGCCGTATCATTATCTCCACTTCCAAAATACAGACAAGCTAATTTGTAATAAAAAACCAAAACCCGATGGGAATCCAAATGCTGTTCAAAGGAATGTAACTTTCGATCCATCTCCGGTGCATCCTTGACGCCTTCTGTAAAAGTACCTTCGATAAAATGTTTATTGATCACTCCGGTAGAATAAAACAAGAAGGAATAGGTCTCCGTATTTTTACTAAAATACTTATGGTATTCTTGATCGAAATCGTGGAACTGTTGTAGTGTTTCAGACATGCGCTCGTAGGAACGGGTGTAAAACAAGGAGGCCAATAAATTATTCAAGCCGCGCAAGTAAAGGTCAGGATCTTTCCTCAGCATATCGGGATATTCCTGAAAAAGCAAAACCCATTTTTGAGCGTATTTAAAACATTGGGTGAAATTTTGCCGGATATAATAATACCAAACGTGAGATTGGTAATAATAGATTTTTTCAAAGAAAGTCAATCGGGAGGGATCCACCTCAGGAAGATTGGCTTCAAAAAAAACTTTCACCATTTCAAAGTCTTTTTTGTTCCGGGCATGTCCCATTTCAATATACAAGCCATACAAACGCAAGGCTAGATTAGACAAGCGAGAAGTAGAGCCAATGATCTGATTTCGCAAATCCGATTCCATCGCCAATTGATCTGCTCGATTTTCAATACTCCGGGTAATGTGCCGAGATTCAATCAATTTCTCAAATTCTATAATATCCAACTCCAATATATCCTGATGAAATTCACTAGCCACACTTTTTACCTTATCCAATACTTTCAAGCTTTGTAAGTAAAGTCCCTTATTGTATAGAATCCTGGCAAAATCAATTTGCTCCCGAATCTGGAGATCTATATTTTTTTGTGTTTCAATCAAACGAAGGCTGGTCAATAATTGCTTGTACAAATGCCGCTTCAAGTTGGATAGCTGTTGGCGCTTGATACTCGGTATTCTTTTGAAAATTACTTCCTCGTCATATTCTTTTTGCTTGTCCAATACATCAAACAATTGCACAAACAAGACCACATCACTTCCTGATCCCCGATTGACATACATTCGGAAATTCCGTTTCTCCGCCTTTGAGAGCGTCTTGATCAAATGAAATAATGGTGCGGAATGATGGTTGGGCATTGTAAAAGCCTATTTTCTAAATTATTGTTTATCAGAGATTTAAGCCTCCCAATAGCTCATTGGGTTTCGGCAGAAAACAAAAAGCTGATTTTCTTTCTCTCGCCAGAAGCGATAGTTTTAAGTAAGAAAGGAAATAGCCTCAATATTAATAAAATTAATTCAACTCCTCATCGCTAATGTCAGGAACAGCCAAAACACTTTTTGATAAAATCTGGGATCACCACCTTATCAGTCAACGCGAAGGCTATCCTGATGTCCTATATATTGATCGGCATTTCATTCACGAAGTCACTTCTCCGCAAGCTTTTGATGGCCTGCGCAAAAGAGGGATTCCCGTAGCACGGCCCAAACAAACCATCGCTACCGCTGATCATAATGTGCCCACCAAAAATCAACATCTACCAATCGTAGAAGAACTTTCTCGTTTACAAGTAGAAACTTTACAAAAAAACTGTACCGAATTTGGATTGGATCTTTATGGGCTTGGCCACGAAAAGCAAGGAATCGTACATGTGATCGGCCCGGAGCTTGGCATCAGTTTACCTGGGATGACCATGGTCTGCGGCGATAGCCACACTTCTACACATGGCGCCTTGGGAGCGATTGCTTTTGGAATTGGAACGAGTGAAGTAGAACAGGTCTTGGCGACCCAAAGCCTACTCGGCATTCGGCCTAAGACAATGAAGATTGAAATCAATGGCACTTTAGGCAAAGGCGTACTATCCAAAGACATCATCCTTTATATTATTTCCAAAATTTCTACTTCTGGTGCCACCGGCTACTTTGTAGAATATGCTGGCTCGGCGATTCGTGCCTTATCGATGGAAGCGCGAATGACCATTTGTAATATGAGTATTGAAATGGGCGCTCGTGGCGGATTGATTGCGCCCGACCAAACCACCTTCGATTATATTGAAGGGAGAGAATTTGCACCGAAAGGCGAAGCCTGGGAAGCGTCTTTGGCTTGGTGGAAAACACTTCCTACCGACGAGCAAGCCATCTACGATAAAACCTACACCTACGATGCGGCTGATATCGAACCGATGATTACCTATGGCACCAATCCTGGAATGGGGATTGGAATCCAAGAGGCCATCCCTAAAGCAAACAATGGAGAAGCCGCGGAATTAGAGAAGGCATTGCAATACATGGGATTGGAGGCTCAGCAATCTTTGCTCGGCAAAAAAATAGATTATGTTTTTATAGGTTCTTGTACCAATTCCAGAATTGAAGATTTGCGTTTGGTGGCAGACTTTGTAAAAGGCAAAAAGAAAGCGGAAGGCATCAATGTCTGGATTGTTCCAGGTTCGCAAAAAGTAGAACAACAAGCGAAGCAGGAAGGATTGGATAAAATTTTCACCGCAGCGGGTTTTGATTTGCGACAAGCGGGATGTTCTGCTTGCTTGGCCATGAATGAAGACAAAGTACCTGCCGGAAAATATTGTGTCTCCACTTCTAATAGAAATTTTGAAGGCCGACAAGGCCCTGGTTCCCGAACCTTTTTGGCCAGTCCGTTGACTGCTGCTGTGGCAGCGATAACCGGAGAAATCACTGATGTAAGAACTTATTTATCCTAAGCATGAGCCATATGAAATTTACTAGTCTTCAATCTACTTGTGTTCCACTCCCGATGGAGAATGTCGATACCGATCAGATCATCCCTGCTCGCTATCTAAAAGCGACTACTCGAGAAGGTTTTGGAGAAAATCTTTTCCGCGATTGGCGCTATGATGCGCAGGGGCAGGCGATCCCTGATTTTGTGCTCAACAATCCTATTTATCCTGGACAGATTTTAGTCGCGGGGAAAAACTTTGGTTGTGGATCTAGCCGCGAACATGCCGCTTGGGCCTTGGTGGATTATGGCTTCCGAGTCGTCATCTCTAGTTTCTTCGCAGATATTTTTCAAAACAATGCACTGAATAATAAACTCTTGCCCATCAAAGTAAGCGATGATTTTCTCGCCGCTCTTTTTAGCAAAATAGAACAAAATCCTCAAGTAATATTATCTGTAGATCTTCCGACTCAGCAATTAAAAGTTGAAGAGTCCGAACTGTCTACTTCTTTCGAAATCAATCCTTATAAAAAAGACTGTTTGCTCAATGGCTATAATGACATGGATTATCTCCTCAGCCAAAAAGAACAAACCATCCTTTTTGAAAAAAATAAAGAATATTCCTTTTAAGAAAAATAATCCCTGAACAAATACACTCATGCAAAGAAAAAAAATAACAATCCTTGCCGGTGATGGCATTGGCCCCGAAGTAAGTTCCTGGGCACAAAAAGTTTTGCAATTGATTGCAAAAGGATTTCAACATTCTTTTTACTTCCAACATGCATTGCTTGGCCATGCAGCCATCGCTGCTACCGGGAATCCATTGCCACCAGAAACCATCGAAGCTTGCAAAAACTCTGATGCAATTTTATTGGGTGCGGTAGGTGACCCCCTTTATGACAATGACCCAAGTATCAAAGTACGGCCAGAGCAAGGGCTTTTGGCTTTGCGCAAAACCTTAGGCCTTTATTGCAACCTTCGGCCAATCAAAATCTTTGACGAACTCCTACATGCTTCCAGCTTAAAACCAGAAATTCTGCAAGGCGCCGATATTCTTTTCTTCCGGGAACTAACGGGAGGAATTTATTTTGGTAAACGATCTCGCAGTGCCGATGGGAGTCAAGGCATGGACACCATGAGCTATACCAAAGAAGAAGTACAGCGCATTGCTCGCAAAGCTTTTATTGCTGCGGGCAAACGCCGAGGCATTCTTCATTCTATCGACAAGGCCAATGTACTAGACTCTTCAAAACTGTGGAGAGAAACGGTACAGGAAATGGCGGCTGAATTTCCCAAGGTGAAATTGATTCACATGTATGTCGACAATGCCGCGATGCAACTTATCCGCGATCCCAAGCAATTTGATGTTGTCCTTACGGGAAATATGTTTGGAGACATTCTAACCGATGAAGCTTCGCAAATAACAGGTTCTCTTGGTATGTTGCCTTCTGCATCCATCGGCAATCAATGGAGTTTATTTGAGCCCATTCATGGTTCTGCTCCAGACATTGCGGGAAAAAACATTGCCAATCCATTGGCCACTATTTTATCTGCAGCCATGATGCTCGAATTTGCCTTTGACATGAAAGAAGAAAGTCAGGTCGTGATCAACACCGTATCCGACGTTTTAAAAGCGGGTTATCGCACCGCAGATATTGCTTCTGCCGACACGCCATTGAATATGATTTTGGGCACACAGGAAATTGGTGAACAAATTTTGGAAGAATTGGAAGTAAAATTATTTCAAGCAGTTGTTATTTGATGACTTTGCGACAAGCGTATTTAACGCTAAATAAAGAATTCAGTCTACGGTCTCTACCCTAAAATTAAATAAACATAAAAACTTTAGTCTTTTTATAAAACCGATATTATGAGCGAAAAAATTCACATCTTCGACACCACTTTGAGAGATGGAGAACAAGTACCCGGTTGTCAACTGGATACTTCAGAGAAAGTTATTATTGCCCGGCAATTAGAGTTACTTGGAGTAGACGTTATCGAAGCAGGTTTTCCGATATCTAGCCCTGGTGATTTTCGTTCGGTAGTAGAAATATCTAAGGCGGTTACCCATCCAATTATCTGTGCCCTTACTCGTTCGGTACAAAAGGATATTGATGTAGCGGCAGAAGCATTGAAGTATGCCAAGCGTGGCAGAATACACACTGGAATTGGGGTATCTGACTATCATGTCAAATACAAATTCAATGCGACTCGGGAAGAGATTATCGAGCGAGCGGTAGCCGCAGTAAAGTACGCCAGAAACTACATTGATGATGTAGAATTTTTTGCGGAAGATGCTGGCCGGGCAGACAATGTCTATCTCGCTCAGGTAGTGGAAGCCGTGATTGCGGCTGGCGCAACAGTAGTCAATATCCCAGACACTACGGGTTATTGTTTACCCGCTGACTATGCAGCAAAAATTCGTTTCCTAAAAGAAAATGTTTCCAATATTGACCAGGCCATCATTAGTGTTCATTGCCATAATGATCTGGGAATGGCGACCGCCAATTCCATTGCAGGAATTCAGAATGGTGCACGACAAGTGGAAGTCACGATGAATGGGATAGGGGAACGCGCAGGAAACACTTCTCTGGAAGAAGTTGCCATGATTATAAAAACCCATGACATGCCTTTCCACACCGATATCCAAAGCAATAAAATCTATCACCTGAGCCAGATGGTATCCAGGATGATGAATATGCCAATCCAGCCGAATAAGGCCATCGTTGGACGGAATGCTTATGCGCATTCCTCTGGGATTCATCAAGATGGTTTTTTAAAGAACCGCGAAAACTATGAGATCATTGCGCCAGAAGATGTTGGCTTCCCTGATTCTTCTATCATCCTTACGGCACGGAGTGGTAAGGCTGCTTTGCGACATCACTTGGAACGCCTTGGTTATTATCCGGAGCAAAAAGTATTGGTGGAAGTCTATGAACGTTTTTTGGTGATGGCGGATGCTAAGAAAGATGTTTGCGATGAAGACTTGATCGAATTGATGGAAGGGACGGAACAGGAATCAGTGATTGATATTTTACATGTACAAGTCGTTTGTGGGCAACCTATTCATGCGGTGGCGACGGTAGAATTATTGTACAATGGAATAGCGATTCGCGAAAGTGCCACGGGCAATGGCCCGATCAATGCCATCATCAAAGCCATTGATAAAATCATCAATGAAAAAGTTGGCTTTGAGGAGTTTCTGGTTCAATCCATGTCTAAAGGAAGTGATGATGCGGGAAGGATACAAGTAGCGCTTAGCCATGAAGGCAAAAACTATCAAGGCTTTGGAGTGGATGAAGATGTGGTGATGGGATCGGTAAAGGCTTATGTCAATGCTTTGAATAAAATACCTGCCTTAAAAAGAAATAAACAAACGGCTCGTGCTTAAACGCTAAGCCTTTGAAGAATTTTGTTTTTGTATATTACCTAAATGTGAATGCTTGATATAAAAGCTGGAGTCTTTGACTCTGGCTTTTGTTTTTTTTAGGATAGTTTAGCCGCCTTAATTTATCTTAGAAATAAAATTAAGCATGTTTTTAGTACTTGTTGCCTGAAGAATTACTTGTTTGGTTTCTTCGTCTTCTCCTCCAGAACTAACTAAGCCAACTAGCGCTCCTTTTTTATCTACTATTGGAGCACCACTTAATCCTCCTAAACTCTTTGGCCCTTTTATCTGCACGAGCTCATGATAATTTCCTTCTGTTTTATCATATTTATATTCGTAAATTCTCTGCCCCCCAATCGTATCTTGGTAAGACCATCCTATTACAAATAAATCCTCTCCTTTTTCAAGTGGTTTCTTTCTGAACTTGAGCGTAGGATGCTTCTTCCTGTTTTCCTTAATGGAAAAAACCAACCAATCATCATAGGTATCCCAATTCGAAAACATATAATCCCAAGTCAAGGAATCCTTCCTATTTGCATTCAGTAATTTACCCATAACCACATAGGTAGAGCTATCATTTTTAGGGTGCATTTTCCATTGTTTTAAATCTCCTTCAAAATCAACAAAATTCATTTTGTCTGTTTTGGATATCATCAAAACATGTTTTGCAGTAATGCCATAAGTTTTATTGTTCTCTTTAACCAAGAAACCGTTAGAGGCATTTGGA
>CALLVY010000695.1 GCA_938015925.1 uncultured Saprospiraceae bacterium | reverse complement strand
GAAGATGCTGGAAAACATGCTGCTCCCGGAGAGAATCCTTATCTCGAAGTACAATCCCTCAAATTATACGAAGGGCCTTATGATGATGTAAGTGAAGATGACCGGATCTATTTTCGCAAATTTTCTAGTGAAGAAACCCGCTATATCTATATTGAAATCATTCTCAAAAATCTACACCTCAGCAAAAGCTGGCAAAATGAGTTGTTTACCAAGTTCTATAATGATGCCCGGGAATTGAAAGGGCAGGTGGTGCGACTTCAGCGAGTGGAGAAAAAGGATGAATTTATTAAAGTAACCGCAGGTTGGGGCTCCAATGTAAAAGGCTCCTGGCGAAAAGACCGCTATACGGCCGAATTGATCTTTATGGATCGTTTGCTCGCTGTGATTCCTTTTGAAGTGGGCGATCTTTTTGAAGAAGGGGTGACTCCGGTTTTATTGCCAGATCGCCTCAATCCAGTTATCCTTAGTCCAGACCTCGACCACAGTCGGAGCTTTGAGGATGTGATGGCTCAGATGGATGCCCTAATCGGTCTCAATGAAATCAAATCAAAAGTAAGAGACCACGCCAATTATATCAAGTTTCTACAATTGCGAAAAGACAAAGGCTTTGTAGAAAATGAAGAGATCAATGTACACTCCGTCTTTATCGGCAATCCTGGAACCGGAAAAACGACGGTAGCTTCCATGATGGGACTATTGTATCGGAAGATGGGATTATTGTCTAAAGGGCATGTACACTCGGTAGATCGCGTGGATTTGGTCGGAGAATACATTGGACAGACTGCTCCTAAAGTAAAAGAGGCGATTGAAAAAGCACGAGGTGGCGTTTTATTTATAGACGAAGCCTATTCCCTGGCGCGCTCCAATGACGATAGCAAAGATTTTGGCCGGGAGGTCATCGAAATATTGGTCAAAGAAATGTCAAATGGAAAAGGAGACATGGCCGTAATTGTGGCCGGATATCCCAAAGAGATGAAGCATTTTATGGATTCCAATCCGGGCCTAAAGTCTCGTTTCAAACTCCAGTTCGAATTTCCAGATTACCTGCCGCAAGAATTATCCAGAATTGCAGACTTCGCTTGCGAGTTTAAAAAAGTAGATCCGGATTTGGAAGCGAAGCGAAAAATTGATGAATTGATTTTACACGCTTACCGCGCCAGAGATCGATCCTTTGGAAATGCCCGCTTTGTATATGATGTGATTGAACAGGCAAAAATAAATTTGGGCTTGCGCGTCATGGCACATGAGACCCCAAGAGAATTGTCGAATGAAGAAATATCCATTATTGAATATGCGGATGTTGCGAAGATTAAACTGAAGCCGAGCAGAGAGTTGCCAGAAATTCCGATAGACCGACCATTGCTGGAAGAGGCTTTGGCAGAGTTGAAGGAATTGATTGGAATGGAAAAAGTGAAAAAACAGATTTTTGAAATGGTGGACTTGGTGCGCTATTATCAATTGTCTGGTAAAAATGTATTGAACAATTTCTTTTTGCATACGGTTTTCATCGGTAATCCTGGAACAGGAAAAACCACGGTTGCCCGAATTTTGACGAAGATCTACAAAGCCCTTGGGGTTTTAGAAAGAGGGCATATTGTAGAGACGGATCGCCAAGGTTTGGTTGCTGGATATGTTGGCCAGACGGCCATTAAAACCGCAGAGAAAATTGATGAAGCAAAAGGTGGGGTCTTGTTTATTGATGAAGCCTATGCTTTGACTCAACAAAACGGCGGTGCTCATGGCGACTTTGGAAGCGAAGCCATCCAAACCCTACTCAAAAGGATGGAAGACAATCGCGGAGAATTTTTTGTTTTCGTAGCGGGGTATCCCGACAATATGGATCATTTTCTCAAAGCCAATCCAGGATTGAATTCTCGTTTTGATAAGCATCTTTTATTTGAAGATTATACACCTGCCAATTTACAGGAAATTGCGCTGCTGATGTTGAGCAAAGAAGCCTTTGCGATTTCGGAAGAAGCCAAAATTTATTTACAACAATACCTCAATCGCTTGCATGAATACCGGGATAAATATTTTGGGAATGCCCGCTCGGTTCGGAATGTGGTGACGGAAGTTATCAAAAATCAGAATCTGCGTTTGGCGAACTTGTCGGAGAAAAGTCGGAAGAAGGAGAATCTTGATTTGATTACCTTGAAGGATGTGGAGAACCTTGAATTTGACAAGGAAGGATTTAAGAGTAAGCGGGGTGGGATTGGATTTCGGAAGTAAGAGGAGGCAAAAGGCGGTATGGAAATACCGCCTTTTGTTTTTTGGGGATGATTGAATAAGGTTGGGAGGGGAGTTGAGTATAGATCATTGTTGTAAACAATAAAACAAGAAACCTCTCCAGTCACATTCTCCTTCTAATGATTTAATGGTCAGCAATTAGATAAATAAAATTAAACCAATTCTAAATACCATAAGATGCTTGTAGCATTAAATCGAAAAAAATAGATAAGTACGATGTAAATCGCTTAGAACAATGTATTTTCATACTTAATTTTGATCAAATAGACCTGAGTAGTTATCGTCAAAGCCAAACTAAGTAAATCCACTAAATTGTGAAATAGAAATTCAAACCTTTCGTTTTAATTGAGTAGTCGGTTGTGAAAGAAAATATTACTTTAATTCCTAATTATAAAAAAAGTAAAAATGAATTCAAAAATTAAATTTCTTATAAGCCTGTCAATAATTTTTTCAATATTTAATTCCTCATTATACGGACAAAATGTAATCAAATCGGAGATAGGGTATTCGGAGCACATTGGTGTTACTATTTCTATGTTAGAAGATTTGAAAAGAAGAGTAAGCAATAGTGTTAGAAATTTGACTCAAGAAGAAACGGATTTCTTATTAGATGAAAAAGCGAATAGAATTGGAGCACTTATTCTGCATCTTGCGGCTACTGAAAAATACTATCAAGTATATACTTTTGAGAATAGAATGCTAAATAAAGAGGAAAGTGAAATGTGGGGTACGGCACAAAATTTAGGAGATGCTGCAAGAGAAAGTATTAAAGGTAAACCAATAGAATATTATCTTGAAATTTGGGATGAAGTTAGAAATGAAACTTTAAGATTGTTAAAAACGAAAGATGACAAATGGTTTGAATCTAAGGTGAATAGAGGAAATATGAATAACCATTGGGCTTGGTATCATGTAATGGAACATCAAGCTAATCACATGGGGCAAATTCGAATGATTATAAAAAGAATTGAATGAAAAATACGGACTATACCGACCGTTGTGTGTCCTGAGAAAAACAAAAGAACAAATGAGCAAAATAGAGATTGTTGAAGAAAAAATACCGATTGTTCTATACCAAACGATGAGAGTGACATGTGGTTTATCCGCAAAGACAGAGGAAGCTTGTCAAATAGGACTGGACAATTCATTGTATTCCATAATGCTGAAAGAAGATGAAAATGTTATTGGAATAGGAAGAGTGATTGGAGATGGAGGATGTTTTTGTCAAGTAGTGGATATATGTGTGATTCCTGAGAAACAAGGGAAAGGTATTGGCAAATTAATAATGGAAAATATTTCAAAATTTATAAAAACGAAATTGCCAAAATCCTGCTATACGAGTTTAATCGCTGATGGAGATGCTTCCTTCTTATATGAGAAATTTGGGTTTCAAGATACGATGCCGGAATCAAAAGGAATGTATGTAGAAAATAAATAAAATACGAAGATACAACATGCTAGGAGGCTGTCTTGCTCTGCAAAAGCTGGTATGGAAATACCACCTTTTGTTTTTTGGGATTGATTGAGTAAGGGGGGTAAATCGTTGATACACACAATAAAAAAAAGAACTACTCAAGTCAAAGAAGGTCTATCTAAAATTGAAGAATCAAATGCTGTTTTTTCCTCAAAATAGAAACCCAATTTAAAAGTCATTAGAATAAAAGATTAGAATTAATGAGTTTAAATTTAAAGCTAAGCCTGTTACTTTGTTTATTAGCAATGAAAGGGATGTCCAAAGATTCATTATTGGTTATCTCGTATTCCTTAAGCGATCCGCCTTTTTACATGAATAGGACGATAGGTGAAAAGGTAATAGATCGCTTAGAATCAGAATTTTGGGATGTTAGATATGTGGAAACATCAAAAACGAGAATAGTTGATTCGCTTTATAAAAAGTCGAAAAGGGTCGTATTGATTGAAGAAAGATGGACGAATAGAATAGCCAATAATTGTTGTTTTGGAGATTGCGGGAATAATAAATTTTGGACAATAAATAGAAGAATAAAAGTAAGGAATAAAGTTGAAATGGAATATCTTTTGGAGACTTTAGATGATGTGGTTTTACTGGAGACCATTACAAAATTGTTGAAATATGAAGATGAAAAGCCAAAGATATTTCATGAAAAAATATTAGTCATTCACAACAAGAATATTGAAAAAGAAGAAAATTTTTTTAAAAAACTGAAAGAAGAATTTGGCGATAAGAATGTTAGTGAATTGACGTTTCAAAATAGAGGCATTTTGAACAAGATCAATTATGATTTTATAAAAGTTGTTTTTTCATTCCTATCTAAAGAGGAAAGAGTCGTTGAGTTGATAGATGCAAAGACAGGAAGAATCTTACGTAGGAAAGTGATATAATAAAAACGCTGTGTGAGACAATGTATTGGTCCCATTATGACAAGAGATCAAAGCGCTATTGACGTTTTGTAGGCTATATAACTTGTATCTCGTTATCACTGCCAAGTACACTCTTGTTAAGCATACGAAAAGAAAAAAATATAAGCCAGGCAGCCACCAAAAAATCCAACACCATAGAACCAAGAAATACGATCTAAAACAAGAGCATCAAAAAATAAAGTAAACTAAAACGAAACATGGAAACTCAACAAGCTTTAAATGCCCAACAAAAATATTTAAAAATATTTTCTCTATTCGTCCTAACGGCAATACTACTTTTCCCAAGCAACACCACCGCCCAACAACTAGACTGGCGCTACGAATACGATACCGGAGAACCAACAGTCCCCGGTCATTTTTGGATTGATGCAGATGGAAATGGATATTTTAATACGGTAAAAACGAATCCAAATTATCCTGGTCAATTTGATCGAAGTCATTCATTACTAATCCTTAATAAGGATGGGAAATATAATGGTTCTGTTTATATAAAGGAATGTGGTAGAGGAGGACATTTGTTACCTTTTCCAAATGATAAGTATATTTTATCAGGTGTAAATTGCACACCCGATTTAGAATGGGATAAGCAACAAAGTTATCTACTAAATTATAATGGAAAAATTATAAAAGAAGGTAAAGGATTTGAAGGGAATTATTTTTCTCGACAAGTTTCTGATAATGGGTTTACTTATTTTAGTAAACCGACTGGGCACTTTGGACATACCTTTTTATCAATTGGTTATGTGGATGAAGATTTTAAAATTTCTAATGATTCCATTCCACTTAAGCCATTAAAAAGAGCAGGTTTGGGAATGGTGTTTAACTACATTGACCCTGTTCAATTACAAAATAAAAGTTGGATATTGCCTTTTAATTATGGAAAGGTAAAAACTGGGATTTCTGTAGATCATGGTTCGGTGTTTTGTGTTAAAGACGAACGTATCCTTTGGCAATATCCCGAAACGACAAGTGACTATAGGCTGAAGAAAGTAGCAGGAAAGAACAACACGGTAACGCTATATATGGAAAGAAATAGCAATGCTTCTCAAAAGCTATTTGTTCAATTAGGTGGGGATGGAAATGTTATAAAATCTGTTTCTTTTCAACCCAAACGATGGCGTTTCAAGGAATTGCAAGTTGATGAAGAACATATTATCATTCTGACTGCAAATGAAATACTTTGGTATGATTGGGAAGGAGATCTAGTTGGTACATATGATCTAACACAAAATAATATCTCTGGAAGTAAAATGCGCCTTCTACCTGATGGATCTATTGTGGTCGCTGGAAGAAATAATAATAATTGTGTTTATATTAAATTGTCTATGGAGGAGCTAGATTTACCGGTACCTGAAGAGGTGGTGGTAAATCTAGCCCCCGAAGAAGTAGAGGTAGAGACTGTTGCCGAAGAGGAGGAAGCAGAGACAGAAGAAAATGCAGAAGAAGATATTTTAGAAGTCTCCTACGCAGATGCTTCCTTGGAATCGGAATATGTTTTTTCGGCCTCTGTGTTTCCCAATCCTACTTCTTTGAGAATTAATTTTGAACTATCGGGAATAAGTGATCCGTCCAATTCTTTTCTGTTGGAAGTATTTGATGGTTCAGGAAGGCGCATGTTGCAAGACGAGTTTGAATCGAACTTTTATGTACTCGATGTTTTTGATCTGATCGCAGGAACTTATATTTATAGGATTTCTGAAAAGGGGACGAATGGGAAAAAGATTATTAGTGGTCGGTTTATAAAAGTAACGAATTGAGTAAATTGACTCCACCCAAACTAAAAAACATGAGTCATCCCGAATTTTCGATAATCGAAAATTCGGGATTTTTACGTTTGGTTTCGCGAAAAAAGGAGTGGGAGGCCAGACAAGATACTGTTTGACTAAGAACGAAGAGAACTCCGCAGGAGGGAATGTCCAGTGGACATTCATCGTAGTGAACCGCTAGCGGATGGGCAGCCTTATCTTGTCTAGCGTTTT
>CALLVY010000694.1 GCA_938015925.1 uncultured Saprospiraceae bacterium | reverse complement strand
CCCGGGCGATCTTTTACATAAGTAATCAATTCGCGAGAAGCGCCTGCTTTACGATCTAGGAGCTCATCCATGATATCACAAAGCACGTGAATAAGGTCGATGTTTTTCCACTCATTATCGCCACCGATGTTATAGGTATCGCCATTGACTCCTTTATGGTAAATCAAATCAATCGCTACTGCATGGTCGATCACCCACAACCAATCGCGGGTATATTTTCCATCACCATAAACCGGTAAAGCTTTATTGTGTTTGATGTTATTGATAAACAAGGGAAGCAGTTTTTCTGGAAACTGCATAGGGCCATAGTTATTGCTACAATTAGAAATCACTATCGGCAATCCGTAGGTATGATTATAAGCACGTACGAGGTGATCCGAACTTGCTTTGGAAGCAGAGTAAGGAGAGCGTGGATCGTAAGGCGTCGTTTCTACAAAGAAACCCGTTTCGCCCAAAGAGCCATAAACTTCATCGGTAGAAACGTGGTAAAATCTTTTACCTTCCATATTGTCTTTCCAGGACTCTTTAGCTGCATTGAGCAAATTCACTGTTCCAACAATATTTGTATTGATAAAGCTCATCGGATCAGAAATAGACCGATCGACATGCGACTCCGCAGCCAGGTGAATGACTCCGTCAAAATTAAAGTCTGCAAATAATTGGTCGATAAATTTCACATCAGTGATGCACCCTTTTACAAAGGTATAATTGGCTTTATCTTCAATGTCGGTGAGGTTTTCCAGATTCCCGGCATAAGTCAATTTATCGAGATTGACAATCTGGTAATCAGGGTATTTATTGACCATCAATCGTACTAAATGAGATCCAATAAATCCGGCACCTCCGGTGATGAGAATTTTCTTTTTAAAATTCATGATTTTATTTTTTCCTTTAGAGACGGAAAAAAAATAAATTCATCAATTTTGATTTTGGTAAATTTTCTAAGTGATTCACTGATAAGAAGTAGAACGTGAAAATTTACTGAAATGCTAAAAAAAATTGATGCTTTTATTTACTTCGTGAACCTTCCTTTGGTCGGTTTATTTTATAAACCTTCTTTCAGTCGGTTTCCGTCAAATTACATAGAATGATTTGTTAATCCTTATGTACTTCTTTAAAAATTCAGCAGACGAATCGTCAATAATCGCCTGCTGAATTTATAAGTTTTTATCCTACCGTTTCATCCACATTTACCACTGTACGGAAATATTCCAAAGTACGCTTCATTCCTTCTTGACGAGAAATCTTTGGTTCCCAATCGAGAATTTCTTTCGCTTTAGTGATGTTCGGACGACGTTTTTTCGGATCGTCTTGTGGCAATGGATGGAAAGTCAATTTTGATTTTGGATTTCCTACCATTTCCAAGACTTCTTCTGCAAATTCTTTGATCGTGATCTCTACTGGATTTCCAATATTCACTGGATATACATAATCACTCAACAATAAACGATAAATTCCTTCTACCAAATCATCTACATAGCAGAAAGAACGCGTTTGGCTTCCGTCTCCAAAGATGGTAATTCCTTCGCCTCGAATCGCCTGAGAGAAGAAAGCAGGCAATGCCCGACCATCATCTACACGCATTCTTGGGCCATAGGTATTAAAAATACGAACCATCCGAGTTTCTAATCCATGGAAAGTATGGTAAGCCATAGTAATGGCTTCCTGAAAACGTTTGGCTTCATCGTATACACCACGAAGTCCGATTGGGTTTACATTTCCCCAATATTCTTCCACCTGTGGGTGTACTTCAGGGTCACCATAAACTTCAGAAGTAGAAGCGATCAACATTCGCGCTCCTTTTGCTTTAGCCAATCCCAATAGATTGTGTGTTCCCAAAGAACCCACTTTCATCGTTTGAATAGGCATTTTCAAATAGTCGATAGGACTAGCAGGAGATGCAAAGTGAAGAATATAGTCCAGCTCTCCAGGTACATGAACAAACTTGGATACATCGTGGTGATAGTATTCAAATTGTTTCAATGGAAAAAGGTGTTCAATATTCTCAATATTACCAGTGATTAAATTATCCATGCCGATTACATGGCATCCTTCTTTGATAAAACGGTCACAAAGATGCGACCCCAAGAAACCGGCAGCACCGGTAATAAGTACTCTTTTCATTGTATTACTTTGAATTAGTTAATGTCGATATTATATGCTCTTGTATTACTTCTGTCAACTCCGTGTGAATAGGTAAAGACAGCACTTTTTTCGATAAGTCTTCCGCTACCGGAAAATCTCCTTCCTTATAACCATAGCTCTGATAAGCCTTTTGCAGGTGCAATGGAACCGGATAATAGACTCCTGTTGCAATACCTGCAGCTTGTAATCCATCTTTGATTCGATCTCTTCCTTCCTCGATCACTAGGGTATATTGATGAAAGACATGTGTTGAATACGTAGCAATCTTGGGTGGGGTTACACCAGAGACCTGATTAAAATGAGAAGAATAGAATGCTGCCGCTTTTTGACGGGCAGCGCCATACTCATCTAAATACTTCAATTTGACATCTAAAACGGCGGCTTGTAGGGCATCTAAACGGGAATTTACCCCTACTATATCATGATAATAACGCACTTTCATTCCGTGATTCGCAATCATCCGGATTTTCTCTGCCAAGGCATCATCTCCCGTAAAAAGGGCTCCTCCGTCACCAAAACAGCCCAAATTTTTGGAAGGAAAAAAAGAAGTCGTACCAATATGCCCCATCGTTCCGGCCTTCTGTTGTTTGCCATCCGAAAAGGTATAATCACTTCCAATGGCCTGGGCATTATCTTCTATTACATAAAGATCGTGCTTGTTGGCAATCGCCATAATCGCTTCCATATTACAACATTGTCCAAATAAATGAACAGGGATGATACAACGGGTTCGATCTGTGATCGCTCTTTCTAATTGATAATGATTGAGACTAAAAGTACAAGGGTCAACATCTACAAAAACGGGCTTTAAGCCCAATAAGGCAATCACTTCTGCTGTGGCAATAAAAGTAAAAGGCGTAGTAATGACCTCGTCTCCCGGTTTTAAATCCAATGCCATCAAGGCAATTTGCAAGGCATCGGTACCATTTGCGCAAGGAATTACATGATTGATCCCCAAATAGGCAGCTAGATTATCAGAAAATCGTTTTACTACTGGACCACCTACAAAGTAACTGCTTTCCAATACTTCGGCAAAAGCAGTATTAACCTCCTCTTTTATCTTTTGATATTGAGATTTGAGGTCAACCATGGGAATATTATTCATCTGCACTGTTTTTTATTCCGCAAAGATAAGAGGAAATGGGATTTATGGAAATGTTTAACTTTAGGCTTCTCCTACTTATGCTAAAGCCTAAGATTAAGGTCTTTAGTCAATAAGATGGTATAAATCCGTATTTTTACTTCTTTGCAAATACTCTTTAGACTGCATTTTTGTCGAAATAGAGACAAGATTCTCTGTGTTTTTTTAGGAGATTTACGGTAAAGTGACAAAGTATATTAAAGCAAGGACTACCTTGTATTTTGGTTCTCTAACAAATACTAGTACTTTTCAATATTAACTTTCTGCCCTCAAAATATATTTTTATGATTCGATTTTTCCTATTCTTCTTTTTATTCACTTTTGCAGGCCAATCGCTCTATGCTCAACCAACGATCAAAACCAATAAGGGGCCTGTTCTTTTACTGAACTTCAGCTATGGCTATGAATTTCCTGGTGGAGATTTGGCAGATATTTTTGGTGCCAACTCTAGAGTTGGAGGAGGTTTTGAGTTTATGACCGGCAAAGGCAATTTCATCTTTGGGGCAGATATTGGTTTAATGTTTGGCAATATTATGAAGCAAGATGTATTGGCCAGTCTTCGAACGCCTAATTTTGGAATCATCGCCAATAATAAAATCTACGCCGATATCATCCAAAAAGAAAGGGGTTTGCAAACTAGTCTTTTGGTTGGTAAATTATTTTCCCTACCAGGTGTAGAAAACAAACGCTCTGGAATTAGAGCCACTATTGGTATGGGAATTTTACAACACAAAGTAAGGATCCAGGAATCTTTTAATTCTGAGGTACCTCAGGTGGAAGGAGAATACCTTAAGGGCTATGATAAATTGACCAATGGATTGATGATTCAGGAATTTATTGGCTGGCAACACTTGGGAGAAAATCGCTTAGTCAATTTCCATGTGGGTATTCAACTCACCCAAGCCTTTACGCAGAATCGCCGCGATTGGGATTTTGCTGAAAGAAGAAAAATTGATGACCCTAGAACAGATTTACTTTTTGGTCTCAAAGTAGGTTGGACGCTTCCTTTTTATGTTGGGCAAAAAGCGGAGGAGATTTTTTATTAGTCACCATGATAATACCACTTTACCTGTTTAAAATTCTTTTCATGTTTAAATCTAAGATTCTTTTTTCACGGGACAATACCTATAGATTTCTTAATCACAGGCCGCCTAGTGGCGGGAGCCTACGGCATCTTACTTTTGCATTCGGCAAAAAGTAAGCAAAACCCTCGTCAAAAAAAGGCAGCCCGTCCGCAAGCGGTTCGAAAATGTATTTCCTCATGTCAGACAATTTTTTGACTAGCCTCCCATTCCTTCTTTCGTCAGGATTATAACTACTTCTTCGCTTTATTTTTTTTAATCAAACTGAAGAGACAAAGTAGTAATAAATGCTTGGACAAAACAAATCACCTAGCGCCAAAAGCAAATGCTCATTCTCTACAATCTTTCTTTATTTTTATACCAATGGGTCATTCGCATTTTGGCCAACTTTCATCCCAAAGCCCAACTTTGGTGGGAAGGTCGCCAAGGAGTATTTGCAAAGATCAAAAGTAAGCGAATCGCAGACCGCCCTGTACTCTGGATGCATTGCGCTTCCTTAGGTGAATTCGAACAAGGAAGGCCTGTGCTAGAACAGCTCCGCTCTTCTTTTCCGCACTACCAAATCGTACTCAGTTTTTTTTCACCCAGTGCTTATGAAATCCGCAAGGACTACCCTATTGCAGACATCATTACCTACCTCCCACTCGACTCCAAAAAAAATGCTCAAGAGTGGATGAAAGTGGTCCAACCCGATATCGTTATTTTTGTAAAATATGAATTTTGGCATCACTACCTACAGGCCATCAAAAAATCTACCGCGCGTTCTTTTTTAATCTCTGCCAGCTTTCGTCCCCAGCAAATTTTCTTTAAAGCCTACGGTCCTTTTTTTCAAAAAATGCTGCACTGCTTCGATCATCTATTTGTACAGGAAGAAAAAGATCAAATGCTCTTGCAAAAAATAGGACTCCAACAAGTCAGCATTGCTGGCGACACTAGAGTCGATCGCGTATTACAAATTGCCAAAGCAGCCAATTCCTTTCCACTCATCGAACAATTTTCCGCAGAGGCACCAGTGCTGATCTTTGGAAGTAGCTGGCCCGCAGAAGAAGAAATATTAGCCCAACACCTCCAAAAAAATCCAGACACGGATTGGAAATTCATCATCGCTCCACATGAAATTGGCAGCGCTCATTTATTGGCCATTGAAAAAAAAATATCTTGGCCAATCCTGCGTTATTCTCAAGCCAATGCCCAGTCTATCAACGAAGCCAGAATTTTACTCATTGACAATATTGGAATGCTTTCTGCGCTTTATAAATACGGAAAAATTGCATTCATCGGTGGTGGATTTGGTACAGGGATTCACAATACCCTCGAACCCATTGCATTTGGTCTTCCGGTCATCTTTGGTCCCCGGTATCAAAAATTTATGGAAGCCAAAAACTTGGTAAAAATGGAAGCTGCTTTTTCGATCCAAAACCACGCTGAGTTCGAGACTATTTTCACTCAACTTAAATCCGCATCTGCCTACCAAAAAGCAGTACAAAACACTGCGGTCTTTTTAACTAAAAATAAAGGCGCTAGCGAACGAATTTTAGCTAAGTTAGAACAGGTCATTAATTCCCATTGAAAAATCTTTTACCTTTGTTGTATGTCTGAAATATCCAAAACATTTGACCGTCTAGCCAATTGCAAAATCCTGATCGTAGGAGATGTGATGTTGGATCGCTATCTGCGCGGAAAAGTAGATCGGGTTTCACCAGAAGCTCCAGTCCCTGTCGTCAATCTGCAATCTGCGGAAAACCGCCTTGGCGGAGCAGCCAATGTGGCTCTCAACATCCAAGCCATGGGAGCTCAGGCGATTCTATGTAGTGTCATTGGAAAAGATGTGGATGGCCAATTATTTGCAGATTTATTGCCCCAGTCAAACATTGCGAGTCATTATCTCTTCAACTCCGATAGTCGCCCGACGACCGTCAAAACCAGAGTCATCGCGGCCAACCAACACCTCTTACGGGTAGATCGTGAATCTACGATGGACTTAAATTCTACAGAAGAAGAAGGTTTGTTGAACAACATTCTTTCCGCAATGGATCATCACAAAATTGACTTATTATTACTTCAGGATTACAACAAAGGCGTCCTCTCTCTTGCGTTGTTACAGAAGGTTCAGACGGAGGCTCAAAAAAGAAATATTCCCATTGCAGTAGATCCTAAGTTTTCGAATTTTTTCGAATACAAAAATGCGACTCTTTTCAAACCCAATCTTAAAGAGATCCAGGAAGCTTTGGGGCAAACAATTGCGCCACAGAAAGAAGCATTGGATCAGGCGGTCGCTTTACTAAAAAACAAACTTCCTCATCAGTATACTTTGATTACTTTATCAGAAAAAGGCATTTATTGGAATGATGGAAACAGTAGTGAAGTGATGCCTACGCAGGCTCGGAATATCTCAGATGTGTGTGGTGCGGGAGATACGGTAATCAGTGTAGCTGCACTTGGATTGGCCGCAGGATTGTCTATTCGAGAAATCAGTAGGCTTTCTAATTTGGCGGGAGGCCAGGTTTGCGAATCTGTGGGCGTGGTACCGGTTAATAGATTGCAATTGGAGAAGGAATATGCGCAACTTTTAGCGGCCTTGCATTAGGGAGAATGATCAATATCGAATATTGATTGGGGCGATCAATGCTATGGTTTAGTTCACCTCGTTCAGGAACTAAAACCTTCCCCACAAACGCGATTTTTCGTCCCTAAAATCAATTTCAAAATTGGAGATTCGATATTCCATACTCTAGCCCCTAGCGTCCCCCAACATCCATTTGTACATACTCGCAATTCGCTGGGGAGACACTCCAAAACGAAACATATTAAAAGCCAAAAAATTGGCAAGCTGTACTCTCCAATAACTATTCGTTTCGTATTTCCGAGCCGACACGACGATGCTTTTTGGAATGATTCGAAAAGGGTATCGATCTTTTATTCTTTTTAAAAATTCAAAATCTTCCATGATAACTTGCTCTGGATTAAAACGGCCTAAGGCATCAAAAATTGATTTGCGAATAAACAAGGTTTGGTCTCCGCCTCTGCACCACAAAAAATTAAAGCGGGTGAAATAAGCATTGATTTTGAGGAGTCGTTTGGGCGAATCAAATTTATAGCGATAACAGCCAATCGAAAAACCTTCGGCTAAAGCTTCTTGGATATCTTGTTCAAAACTCGCTACCGGAAGGGTATCTCCATGTACGAAAAACAGGATCGTTCCTTTTGCGACTTGTGCGCCATAGTTCATTTGTAAGGCACGGCCTTTTGGCCCATTGGCATAGACGGCGGCACCTGCCGCCTCCGCAATGGCTACGGTATCATCTTTACTCCCCGCATCCACTACAATGATTTCGGTAGTTGCCTTTGTACTATTTTCAAGTAAATGACGAATCAATCGGCCTATATTTTCCGCCTCATTCAACGTCGGAATAATGATACTTAAGTTCATTGATTACTTTCTCGTTTTGTTTTTTCTTGTAAAAAATCTATTCGCCTTTAGTTTCTAAAAAGCCTCTCCCACCGTCAAATAAAAACCAGAACTATTTTTGCCCAAAGCATAATCGATCCGCAAATTAAATTTTTCTTTTCGATCGATCAATATGCGCAAGCCCAGACCAGCATGGTAAGTGGCTTCTTTTCCTTTAAAATCTCTGATCCGCGGTGCTACACCACCAAGCCCTCCAAATATTACACCACCAAATCTCCAAAAAACGGGGAGTCGGTATTCTCCCTGCAAAACCCAATAATGGTGGTCTCGAAGATAGCCTTCATAATAACCTCTCATTCGTTTACTGCCTCCCAATTGAGAGAGTTGATTAAAAGGAACATCACCAAAGGTAAATTCTCCGTAGGCATTTAGCGCCAAAACATGGTTCCAACGATTAGAAAAAAATCGAGCGACATCAATATTCCATTTAGAAAAATCAAAATCACTTCCCAAAAGAGGACCATTATAAAAACCAGCCAATTCAATATTCCAACCTTTCTGCGGACTAAAAAGATGATCGCGACTGTCGTAAATAAAAACGGGCCCCAAACCAGAAATAAAACTTCCCTCACTTCCTGCTATATTGCCTTCTGCTAAAAGACCACCTTCTTCTACTTTTACCACATTATAATCATCCATCCAATAACGGATGCCACCATAAATACTTTGTTGCAAACGATACAAAGCATTTAAGCGGAACCGAGGAAAGTTGACCGAAAAAACTTCTCGCTCGCCAGGCAAAGGGCCAACTCCATAAAAATCATAGATGTATCGATAATATCCTATTTCGCCATAAAACCTATAACGAGCATCTTTTACAAAAAACTGAAAAGGGATATAAGACAAGATTTGTTTATTGAGACTATAAGCAAAACCCAGTTGGATTTGAGAGGGTCGACTTTCTGGCTGCTCTCCTTTAAACCGAAAAGTATAGCTTCCTGCAGCTCCAAAACTCAAACGGGTTTCAGGACTATAAAAAATGATTGGCAATACAATTAGTCCTACTTTTCTTCCACTGATACTGTCTTGTTGATTGGTGCCCTCTTGTGCTTCAATGCTAGCTAAAGCAATAAAAAAAGAAACAATACCGAAAATAAAAATTCTCAATGATTTGTGTTTTGATTGAAATAAAAATAAAAATCCTTGGTTTCAAATACGAGACTAAGAAAAAAAATAAAAAATGTATGTCAGGACTGTAACTTTTCGTCGCATTTGCATTATGTATTTGAAACGGTCTTTATGGCGATTAGCTGACAGCCCCTCTTCCACAGTCAGAAACCTATAATTTCTGGCTGTGGAGATGGCTTTCGCCACCTGATACTACCGACATTTTTAAAGAAGTTATTCTAAACCAGACAGACGAATTATCTGCAAGATATTGAACTTTAGATACTTACAAATAGTTTTAATCTCTAATGTCACGACAACTTCAATTAATAATCCGTAAATGCTTTCAAATTTACAAAGAAATCGTACCCTTGTAAAAAATCAAACGCGGATGGATAAATCCAAAAAGACAGTTTCGGAGGAAGCAATGCAGGCGGAATGGGAGCAAATCCAAGCTGCCCAGACAAACCCTGCTAAATTCCGCCCATTATACGAAAAGTACTACAATCCGATTTTCCGGTTTGTATTTCGTCGCACAGCTAGTGAAAGCCTTTGTGCAGATATCTGTTCGCAGGTATTTCTCAAGGCACTACAGCGCCTCGGAAGTTATCAATATAAAGGAGTTCCTTTTTCTGCATGGCTCTATAGAATCGCCAGCAATGAAGTTGCTCAATATTTTAGAGACAATGCCAAGAACAGAGTAGTGAGTATAGAGGGGCAAAATTTACAGAATCTGGGAGAAGAATTAGAAGAAAGACCCAGTGAATTTCGTCAGCAGGCCATGCTTAGAGCCATGGAAGAATTGAAAGAGATAGAAGTACAGCTGATTGAGATGAGATTTTTTGAACAACGACCATTTAAAGAAATAGCCGATATTCTCGGCCTTACGGAAAGCAACACAAAGATAAAAACGTACCGTACGCTGGAGAAAATGAAGAAACATATTCTTAAAATCTCCGGACCGGGGGAAGCCCCAAGCCTTTAGTCGCTATACTAAATAGGATTTACTTGAAACTTGACTTACCTATTTTCTGACTGTACAGGCAAATTTTAATTTATGGAAAACAAATACAATTTCAATCTTAACCCGCCTCAGCTTAGTGATGAAGACATTGCTAAGCATCAAGATTTTGAGGCATTATTGGCTCAGGTTCCAGTACAGGTAGAAACTCCTCCTGCTACTCCGGCGAAGCCAGCGCGCAAGTACCGTTTGTTGTACTTTGCGGGAGCTGCTGCGGCAGCTTGTTTGTTGGGATTCTTTTTCTATCATACGACGGTGATTGCTCCACAAAAAGCGGATCAGGCTTACTTTGCGGAAAAGCCTTTTATCGACCCTCCCTTCAAGGCTATTCAAGCCAATTATACAGAGAGAAAAGTCAATGCAAATCAAGGAGGCATTTTCGAATATGAAAATGGCTCTAAGCTAATTGTACCTGCGGCGGCTTTTATCGATGATCAAGGAAATGTAATAGAAGGTTATGTAGAAATCCGATATCGGGAATTTCATGACTTCGTAGATTTCTTTATCTCCGGTATTCCAATGCAATACGATTCTTTGGGTACCACCTACCAATTAGAATCTGCTGGAATGGTCGAAATCTATGCAGAACAAGATGGTAAGAAAGTCAATGTGGCACCTGGTAAAAAAATCGACGTAGAATTGGTTTCTGAAATCATGGTACCTTCTTCTGATCGTGCAAAAATGCCAAAATTCAATGTGTATAAACTGAATACAGATAAGCGCAATTGGGTTTATAATGGCAGAGATAATATCGAAGTACTGGAAGAAGAGAAGCCTAAGTTGAATGCGGAAGAAGAAGTGGTGGAAATTAAATTTCAAGAAGAGATTGCGGATCTGCGTCAGCAAGAACAACGCAAATTGAAAACGATAGAATCTAGTTTAAATCGTCCTGTGGCTCCAGTACGTCCAGTGCTTGGGGATGAAGATGAAGATTCCTTTGAGTTTAAGTTTAGCGAGGAAGAAATAATAGACAGTGACGATGAGCTCCAAAATAATATCAATAATACGGAGCAGAACATTCAAAAATTGCGCAAGATTTACGAAGGAACAATGTGGAGACCAGCTCCTAACAATCCTGAATATAATAAAGAAGCTGCAAGGAACATCACTTGGGAAGATGCGAAGATTGAGCGAATCAATAATCGCGATTACATTCTTACCCTCATCAGTGGTAATAGTAGCATGAAAGTAAATGTCAATCCTATTTTATTGGGTAAACAATATGATAGGGCAATCAAAGAATTCAATCAGCAATTTGCGGCTTACGAAACACAGTTAGCAGAGCGGGAAGCTCAATTAGCAGAACAAAAAGCAGCATTGCGAAAACGTTATGAGGCATTGCGAAAGATTGAAGAAGAGAAGTATGAAGAGAAACTAAAAGTACTCCGCGACAAAGGAATGGATCATGTAGCTACCGACGAGATGATTCGCAAAAAAATTGTCAATCGTTTTCAGGCGACTACTTTTGGAATCTGGAATTGTGATCGTCCTATTCCTCCTTTCCTCGTAAGAGTCAATGGAGAATTTAAAGACGCTTCGCAAAATGAATTCAATGGCAATACGGCCTTTTTGGTCAACAAAAATAGAAATACTGTTTGCCGTTTTCATACGCGCAAAGGAGCAAAAGTAAACTTCAATAAGGATTCAGATAATATGATGTGGCTCGTTACTCCTGAGAACAAATTAGCTTTGTTTCCTCCAGAGGAATTCCGTCAGATCAACAAGCAAGAAAAAGATTTTACCTTCGTAATGAAAGTGATTGACAAGAAAATTGAGACCGAAGAGGATGTAAGAAAAATCTTAGAATTCTAAATCATAAAAATTAAAAGTTCACCCTAAGAATTTGTTCGTAATAACCTAAGTTTTAAAAATTGTAAGTGTAAGTGTAAGTTCCTATTACATTAACTTTCCTTTCTCTCCAAGCCCCCTACTCACCCAGTATGGGGCTTTTTTAGGTCTTGTTGGAAAACTGTATTTAAAGCTTTTTGAGTTCCCTTTATTTGGGAAGCTTCCATTCCTGTTGATTGAAAACGAATAGCTCAAGACTCTGCTATTGAAACGATGAATTCGCCAAACTAGCTCGTTAAAACCACCTGCACTTTTCTCCTAAGGCTTGGATTATTCATTACCCAAAGTCAAACCACCCGGACGCCATCTTTTTCCAAAACGATCAAACGTTGTTTGTATAAAACACCAATAGATTTTTTAAACACTTTCTTACTAATCTTGAGTTGGGTATAAATGGCATCTGGCGAACTCTTATCCGTCAAAGGTAAAAAACCACCTTCTGCTTTGATTCGCTCGAGCAATTGATCTGCCGTTTTCGGAACGATTCCGTAGCCTGGTTTTTGCAAAATAATATCCAGCAATTTATCTTCCCGAACACTTTTCACATAGGCGGTCATCCGATCACCAATCTTTAGCGGTTGAAAAACCTCATTGAAATACACTCGTCCCCAGTATTTGTCTTCGACAATCACCCGAAAGCCATTTTCCGCTTCATCAGCGACCAGGATTTCTACTGCTTGTCCATCTTCCAGGTCTTCATTTTCTTTTTTCAAATAACGCCCCAAGCGAGAACTAGCGACCATCCGATCAGTTGTCGCATCCACATAGACTCTTACCACATAGGATTCTCCTCTTTCCATCGGCTCGTTCTGCTCCCGAAAAGGCACAATCAAATCTTTCATCAAGCCCCAATCTAAAAAAGCCCCAAAATCATTGACATCATTTACCTTCAAAAAAGCAAACTCATCTGCCTGAGCATAAGGAACTTCTGTAGTAGCGATCGGGCGATCCATAGAGTCACAATACAAAAAGACCTTTACATCCTCCCCTACTTCCAAGTCTTCCGGGATATATCGATTGGGTAAAAGAATATCGCCTAAAGGGCCACCATCGAGGTACATCCCTTGTTCGACCTGGCGCATGACTTCTAATTCTGAAAATTTTCCGAGTTGTATCATAGTCACAAAGGTGGGAATTTTATTTCGCAAAAAAAATGAGCTGCCGTTATTTCATAAACAGCAGCCCATTTTTTATGGCTTTATAAAACTAAGTAATGGTCAAATCCATTCTATTTCACCAAAACCATTGGTTGAACGATTTGTCCGATCTCTGTTTTTAATCTCAGATAATAGGTACCTGCTGCCATTCTACTCAAATCTATGGGAACTTGCAAGCTATTGCCTCTTTCTTCGATGTGGAATATTTCTTGACCGAGTAAGTTAAACACACCTATTTCACATTCAACAGATTCTGTAAAAGATGCCTGGAGGTAAAATAATCCAGTACTAGGATTGGGATTAATTTGTAAATCTTGCAAGGATATTATTCCATCAAGCCCAGTAGTAAAGATATCAAATTCACCAACCGCACTACAGCCATTGGCATCCGTAACCGTTACCAGATAAGCACCTGCACTCAAATCAGTGAGAACAGGACCACTAGCGCCAGTACTCCATTCATAAGTATAAGGCGGAATTCCACCAGAAGCTAATGCAGTGGCTGTTCCATCTTCATCTACAGGATCAGCACTATTGGTACTAACGGCAACTTTCACTTGAGAAGGACTTGAAATTTCGACCCTTCTTACCGTCACACAACCTTCCGCATCGGTCACTTGCAAATTATAAGTACCCGCCGGAAGTCCATCAAGGTCTTCTTGTGTAGAATTATTACTCCATTCAAAGGTAAAAGGAGCTGTTCCTTGAGTAATGGTAATATCAATCGAACCGTCACTTGCTCCAAAACAACTCACATCAATTAGATCTACTTCAGCCTTCACTCCGTTATTACTAACCATTACACTAGTCTGACCAGTACTCGTACAACCATTCGCATCAGTGACCGTTACCAGATAAGTACCTGGTAATAAATCTCCGAGTACTTTTTCGATCGCACCTGTACTCCACAAATAAGTGTAAGGAGAAGTTCCGCCAGATACATTGGCAACTGCGGTAGCATTTCCACCACATTCTCCGTCAAAGCCTACCACTGCTAATACGATTTCAGTAGGTTGTTCGATAATGACAACGCCTTCCGCTTCGCATCCATTAGCATCTGTGATCGTTACACCGTAACTTCCTCCTGGTCCAACAATATTTGCAGTTGTTGATGGATTACCCGACCATTGAAATCCGAATGGTGCAGTACCTCCATCGATGAAAACTTCAGCAGTTCCATCAGCCAAACCAAAACAAGTGGCAGGAGTAGATTCAAAATTCAAAGTGATGGTACAATCTGGTGGTCCTGCTTCAATAATGACTTCGGCTTCGGTAGTACATCCACGCGAGTCCGTCACTAAAACGGTATACAGGCCAGGCATCAAATTATCAATCATTGGTCCAGTTCCAGCAGCTCCCCAATCATAAGTATAAGGCGCAGTTCCACCAGAACCTGCAGCAGAGGCAGATCCATCAGAGGCCCCCAAAATACTTTCGTTGACTCCAAAAGCTTGAGCAGTTAATACATCTGGTTCTTCTACAAATCCTTCCGTTATAAAAGTACAATTGTCTGCCGCCGTGACGGTTACAAATACTGGCCCAGGAGGAAGATCATTGGCAGTATCCCCAGTGTCGCCATTGCTCCATACAAAAGTAAAAGGTGCCGTACCTCCACTTGGGGTAGCCGTAGCCGTTCCATCTTCCATTCCATTACAAGACACAGAAATGGTAACGACACCAGCCGTCAAAGTACAACCTGTTTGACCTTGCATAATCTCGACGGTTCCTGTCGTAATACAACCTTCGGAATCCGTTACAATTACCACATAAACCCCAGGCGATAAACCGGTGATCATTGGATTGGAACTGAATCCCCAATCATAAGTATAAGGACCTGTTCCACCAGCACCCATTGCCGTAGCAGTTCCATCATTAAGTCCATCAGTAGTTTCATCAGTATGAGAAATAGTAACGGTGACCGGATCTGGTTCGGTTACAATTCCTTCATTTTCAATCACACAATTATTAGCATCCGTTATGGTTACTCCTATTGGCCCCGCAGGCAAACCTATCGCTGTAGTTCCCGTAGCTCCATTTTCCCAAATGATATTATAAGGGTCTGTCCCACCACTAACAACCACTGCGGCTATACCATCTGCTCCACCTCCGCAAGACACTGGAAGAGTGGTTACAAAACTAATCAAGGAACTACAATCAACTTGTCCTGTCTGAACTTCCGCAGAAGTTTCAACCGTACAGCCATTGGCGTCCGTCACCGTTAGAGAATAAACTCCCGGCGCTAGACTAGAAATGGTTGGTCCAACATTAGTCGGAGTCCATGCATAGGTATAAGGCATTGTTCCGCCGATTGGATTGGCAGTGATAGAACCATCATTAGCACCAACCGAGCTTTCATTCGTAACAGAGGTCGATACCTGTAGAAGATCTGGTTGCTCAATTACAACTTCTTCCTCAAATGTACAACCAACAGCATCTGTAACAGTAACAGTGACCAAACCTGGAGGTAAGTTGATTATTCCCTGCATGGTTTCTGAAGTACTCCATAAATAACTATAAGGCATCGTTCCTCCAGCTGGATTCGCAAAAGCAGTTCCATCATCAAAACCAAAACAGAGGACGTCTGTATGATCGAGACTTACCGTAAAGGACGAACAATCTATGGTTCCGGTAGTTACCGTTACTTGCTCTACTAAGGTACAGCCATTGGCATCGGTGACCAGGACTTCGTAGATTCCACCGGTTACTCCAAATCGGTCTTCTACATCATTGGTTCCTGGGATATCTGTCCAGTCATAATTATAAGGCATGGTTCCTCCAGTCACATTGATCAGGATAATTCCATCATTTGCAGCCGGACCACTTTCTGGAGTAACGGACTGACTAATCTGTAATTCGTTCGGTTCGAAAATAACGGTTTCTGCAATAAAAGTACAATCATTGGCATCCGTGACCGTTACCGTAATCAAACCTCCTGGAAGGTTATCCGCCGTTTGGCCAATGTCCGCATTGCTCCATAGATATTCGTAAGGCATGGTTCCGCCTGTAGCGATAGCGATAGCTATTCCATCTGTATCTCCAAAGCAGGCATTATC
>CALLVY010000693.1 GCA_938015925.1 uncultured Saprospiraceae bacterium | reverse complement strand
GGAGTGTTCAGAAAAAAATAGAAAAGGAAATATTCAATATTCATTAGCCAAATATCGAATATTGATTGGGGCGGTCAATGCAATAGTTTAGTTTAATTAATCATTGGTGAACCAATACTTCTACACGAATTCGCGATTTTTTGAGGACCTATTGGTTCATCGATGAAGTGGCTAAACTAAACCATAGCATTCAAGATTCGAGTATGGATCTATCAAAAATTTAATAAGTGCTTTGTGAAATTATTTCCACTCCGGCATTTCCGCGTCTTCAAAAAGCAAGGTGCGATTATCACCATCCAAATCTACTTTCCAAATACTTCTAGGAGAAATTCCATCATTATTGGTATTGACAAAAATAACAGAAGCGCCATCTGGTGCGAATCGGGCATCGAGGTCATTGGTGCCATCTGGTTTTTCAATAGATATGTCGATGATGCTTTGGGTCGCTAAATTTTTGATAAAAATCCGACTGTTAATTTGTCGACCATCTTGAGATTCGAAGCCACTTATATCCATCGTATAGAGTGCCGATTTTCCATCAATAGAAAATACTCCGCCACCAAGACTTCCTGCTACATCTGCCACGACTACCTGTTGGTAGTTGCCCATCAAATCCATGGTAAACAATTGCGAGTTATGGCTATTCGCTCCAGTCAGTCTGACCAAAAGCAAATCTCCTTGCGCTGTCCAATCACATTCTGTAAAAGTCCAACCAACCGGAGCCTCTCCTATTTGATTGAGTCCAGTGCCATCGATATTGATGGCATAAAGACGCGCATTGCTCATGTACAAAAGACGAGAACCATCCGGCGACCAACAAAAGTCTAGTTCCAGATTATTATAGCCTGCAATCGGGATAGTGGTCACCTGTGTTTTTTCTGAGCCATCTCGGTTCATTACGAAAAGTTGTGGTTCGATTCCTTGATTAGAAATATAAGCGATCTTATCTCGTAGAGGACTTAATCTTGGTCGGAAATTACTGGCATTTCCATCGGTCAATTGCAATTCAATATCTACATTATCGGAAGCATAAATATTATAATTCCCAGCTTCCTCTTTGGTATACATAAAGCGTAACTCCGGAAGCGTTTGAGTAGTAAAACTCCAGACCTCTCCATTGGTTTTTTCTTTTCCATCATTTACAATCACTTGCCAATAATAAGTGGTCCCGTATTTTAAATCAAAGACTTCTATTTCGGTGTCTGTATAATCACTTGCCAATGTTTCCATCAGCGTTTGATCTGTATCAAACAACATGATATCAAAAGTTAGATTGGCTCCTTCGTCCGGATCTTCTGCACTCCAACTCAAGGTGAGTTCAGTAGCAAGGTCTTCGCTTCCGTCGGCAGGTACCGGATCGAAAGGTGGAAGTGGAGCGGTATTAAGCAAAGTATCTGGTTCTAATCGAACAATGACATTAGTCGTTTGCTCATCAAAAATCGCAGCATTAGCAATTCCAGTAATATAGCTTTCCTTTTCTACTCTTAAAGTATAAGTTCCTGTTTTGATATTTTCCAAAGCAAAACGCCCCTGGGCATCGGTTAGAATCGTACTCGTAGGTGGGTTGGTAGAAATGGTCGCTCCAACAACCGGAGTATTTTCGCCTTCAATAAAAACCTCTCCAAAGACAGAACCAAAGGTATCCGGAATGATGGTGTTTTCCTTACAAGAAGATGCCAACAACACCATAAAAAGGCCTAATAAAAATGATATAGATTTCATATTTGGGTTAGTTAAAATCATTACTTGTTTGAGTTTTGTAATCAAACTTCCGTCCTTTTATCTTTTTACCAAAATAAAAATTGAGCCCTACATTCCCACGCCAATAAAAGTCATTATATTTCCCTTGCTCTACCGCATCAAAGCGATCATTCAATAAATAATTATAATCCACTGCAAGACGAATTCCGACGCTACTACTCAACATATATTCCAATCCTCCTCCTGCATTTAATTTTGGAAACCAATCATTTGAGAAATCAAAACGACTATCGACATTGGGTGTAATCGCTCCAAATCCGCCTAAAAGATAAGGTGTAAATTTGTCGTAAGGAAAAAGACGGTATTGCACATTTAGATCCACAGAGCTCACGTTGGATTGGTAATACCTATCGGTCGCCAATGTAGCCATATCTGCTTGTAAAACAATTCCCCAGTTGGGATTAGGATTGTAAATAAAATCCAACTCCAAACCAGTCCTAATTTGAGGATCTGGAAAGTCTCCCTGATAAAGCAAACTACTACTCGCCAAACCAAGACCGATGGTCGTTCGTCGGTTGTCCAATTTTTTGCCAAAAATATCTGTTTGTGGGATCAGTTCTTTTTCTTTGTTGTAATTGAGAAAAGCCGGAGAAGCCAATTCGCGTTTTTCATCCAATTCCCAAAGTCCATCATAGACTCCTTCGATGATCAGACTTTCCACTGCTTTTTCGATGGCTTCGGTTACGGCCAATTCAGAAGGTTCGTTATAAGTAAAACCGGATTCTGCTTCCAAGAGGCGGCTAAAACGCACAAAGCGAAACAGGCCAATATCAACCGATTGAGAAAGAATAGTTTTGGAAGTGTAAACCGTCTTTAAAACTTTGCCATTGGCGGTAGAAACTGCGCGGAGATAAACCGTCACTCGATCTTGTCGATATTGGCCAGAAGCTCCTGCGCCAAAATAACGAACTCCTGCTCCTCCGGTGATCACATTGGCATCATAAGAAACGATACCTCCTTCCAGGATTACTCCAGCATAAAGCAGTGGCGGCAACAAAGAATTGGATTCTCCTTCTGTTCCATATTGCGCGCGGCTAGAACGAATTATTTTCCGTTCATTCAACAAGTTGCCAACATTTTCTCGTTCGATGGGAACAAACCATTTTGAATCTTCCAATGCTTTGAGCAGGATGGTCGTTGCTCCCTGCGTCACTGCGGTGGACCAACTGGCTCCATTAGCAGAAGGTTTGTATTGGCCGGTTTGGTCGCGAAATTTGTAGACCGCGACGACGACTGGCTCTTTGGGCATTGGAAGACTTTTAAGAGAGATGGTACTTTGTGTTTCTTCTCCGAGTCGCGCCTGAGTAGGCGTAACCGTCTGGTTGAGCAATCGGCCGCAGGCACTAGTACCTAGCATAACGCCAAGCATAATAATCCAGACACTGAAATTTTGTTTGAGATTTCGCATCACTTTGAGTGATTGTTTTGGTTTTGAGAATGTAAGACTTCCACTTGG
>CALLVY010000692.1 GCA_938015925.1 uncultured Saprospiraceae bacterium | reverse complement strand
AGCGTTACAACATAAGTTCCAGCTTGATAAGCAGTAATATCCAATAATAAATTGTTCATTCCTTTTTCGATGACAATCGGTTCTGCCCGAAGTGTTTTTCCATACAAATCTGATACGATCATAAACACTTCTTCTTTTTGACTGGCATTAAATCTTAGATTGATATTTTCTCCCATCACTGGATTTGGAAACATGGAAACGATTCCAATATTCTCTCCATTCTCAATACAATCTGATTGTATAAAAATCACTCTCGAATATTCCAAGGTACCATCTCGGTCAATCATTTTTAATCGGTAATAATTAGCACTACTTGGCAATTCATCTACAAAATCATACACTCGATATGCGTTAGAAAATCCTGCGGCATCAATTGTTCCTATTTGGCTAAATCGTAGCCCATCTGTACTCCGTTCGACTTCAAAAGACTTGCTATTGATTTCCGTTTCAGTAGCCCATTCCAAAGCAATTTTACAAGCAGCTTCGCTGGCTCTGAAGTTGGTCAATTCTACGGGCAGTATTGCCGTTACTTCTACGGTTACCGTAGTATATTGATAAGACCCACTTTCATCTGTAATCACATATTGGAAATAATCTATTCCGACAAAACCAGCAGGTGGGGTATAATCGATATAATCATCCGATGGGTCATTAAGCGTTCCATTGTTATTGATCGTCACGGTTCCACCTTCGTCTGTAGTTTCAGTATTTAGTGTTCCTTGTCCTACTGCAACAATGGTCAGGTCTTCATTGTCTGGATCAATATCTGGTGTTCCTAAATCCAATACATCTATCGTGATTGATTCATCAACAGTGGTACTTGACATATCTGGATTCGCTACGGGTTCTTGGTTTCCTGTACCTTTTGAAACTAGAGTGGTACAATTTCCCCCTACCCCTCTATATACAATGGTGTTGGTACAAACCTGATCGAGACTAGCCCCATTTTCCAATTTGAAAGTATTAGTATTGGTCGCTGCACCAATACTCACACCACCACTACCACAGAGCCTTGCATTAGATCCTTCAATGTGAAAATCATCATCTACTTCTACACAGATACCATCTACAATGGTTTCTGAATTTCCAGTAATTTTCCAATCATCACTAATAAAGATAACTGCAGATGGGTGTCCCCAAAAGAGGCTATTACCAGCGATTTCCAAATCTCTATCTGGAAAAGGAAGCGTCAGGTTTCCAAATACGTGAAAGACCTCTCCAGTGAAAATTAATCCATTGCTGCTATTTCCAACATTTGCGATCAATTCTCCACCTGTATATATCGTCAAATTAGCGTTGTGAGTATAAGCTTCCCCCGTCATCGTCACTATATGTCCGTCATTGATATTGACCTCATCATTTGCGGTAGGAATACTTCCTTCTAACCAAGTGGCAGCATCATTCCAATTCCCTGTTTGAGTAGAATTGAAGGTGGCTGCAAAGCTGCTTAAACTCCAAAAAATCAGGAAGGCCAATAAGAGTGTAATTTTTTGTTTCATGTTATTCATGGTATGATGATTAAAATTAGTATTTGATTAGTATTTGTTGGTTTTCAAAAGGGCATAGAACGGTCAGGGAATCCAATGGTGAATTCCATGAAATAATAATTTTTCGTTTTTTGGAAGAGAAGAAGGAAAAGGTAATTTCCTGTTGTTTAGAAAGTAGGGGAACTCTCTTTGTTTTCTCTATTGTATAAGGTACCAGAAACCGTACCAATTTGTATTAAGAAAAGTCATTTGTGACATAGTTTTTTATTACGTATTTATTTTTATCATTTATAAATAATAAGAAACCACTTCCTTAAACATATAATTGACTACTAAACGTCGGCTTTCGTGACCGTATTCCCGCAGTAAAAAAAATTCAATTTTTAACGTAAAACAAGGAATTACCACTTTTAGGGTAGAAAAAAAGTGCTTTTTCTAGAAAGTACTTCTTCTTATTCTTGGTTAAGTTTGCCTCCAAATCAGTATTTTAAACCATATACCTTTACCGATCCATGTTACTTTTGAGTCAAAAAAGGTTTGGAACAAACAACTATTCGCTTAGCAAAGGTTGAAAGGATTAAATAAAAATTTCATAGGAATGCAACTATTTGAGCGATTTATCCATCTGTTTTTTTATTGGATGGCTTCATCCAAGCGTTTAGATTAATTAAAAGGTGGTCGCTAATGCGACTGATGGCCGCTTCGCAAGAAGGGGTCTTTTTTTTGCACAAAAAAAAACCTGGTCATTTGACCGAGGTTTAAGAAAGGTTATTTTTTAAAAATTTACTTCTTTATTTCTATCTTTTGACTAATCGCTTTGCTTCCGCGACCATGTTGAATGCGGTAGATTCCCGAAAGCAAATCATTTAAATCCAATTGGCCTTGTTCCATCAATTCTTTTTTCTCAAAAGATCTTAACTCCTCTCCTTTCTCATTGAATACAAAAATCTTGGTATCGTCTTTTCCTTTATTCATTATCAGCTCAAAAACTCCTGGAGTATTATCATCTACTCCACAACCGCCATCTCTTTAAATGTGGGTGAGGTTCAAATAGTGTCCAACTTCATGCGTTCCTGTTCCTCCTATATCAAATGGACTACAAAGAATCATTTATCAATGATTCTATTAAAACGAATTTGATTAAGCGGAAGTAATTTTTCAAAACGGACTTACCTACTTTGGCCAAACAACTCATCTAAATAGTCTGCTCTGGTAAGTGCTTGATAATTGTCTCGGCAAGCCTCCAAACCACTTCGCATGATGCTGGCGCAGGTGCCATCAGCATTTTGTCCTTCGCGGTGGTCGAGCATAAGCGCACAATGTCCCAATTCGTGAAACACAATCATTTCTCTCAGGAAGAAACCAGCTTGATTCCAAAAGGTCTGGTCAATTACGATTTGTCCGGGTTGGTGACTACCATAGGTACAGGTTCCGGCAACTCCGTCTTCGCTGATTTCTTGAAACTCTCCAGAAACGTTCAATGCATCGAGGTCGATGACGATACCCCGCTTAAGGGCTTCCGTTTCAAAATTTTGAAAATAACCTGCAAGGGAAAGATCTACCTCCGCATTGCCCTGTTCTTCTGCCAATTTAAAATCAGAGAGATCCTCCTCATTTCGACAAGAAGATAGCAAACAAATGATGGACACTAGAAGTAGTAAATACCGGATGGGTGATTTCATAGAACCGTGGTTTAACGTGATTAAAGTGTAGATGGTTCTATATTATAATAGTGGTATTTTTTTGTGAAATAAAATTTATGCTTTTAGGAATAGGTTTTAGAACGTATTGGGTTTGCTACTTATTATTTGGGGGCTGTAGTTTTGCTGATGGGCGACAAAGAGGAAGTAGAAATAGAATGGAAATGGGGATTGTATCTCTTAGTACACTAGACTTTGGGGGCAAACTCCCATTGTTCAAAGTATTTAATGAAAATTTTTGCAATATTCCTGGCATCATCAATACCTCGGTGGTGGGTTCCGTCAAGACTCATCTTTTCTTGTTTCAGAGCATTCTTCATTCCGATGGGTCTTTTTAGGTTTTTAATCGTTCGGTATTGGTGTTTTAGGCTGATGTGTTTTTCGACCCATTTTTTATCGAGTCCATGCAGGGTACAATCACTTTCAAATTGCTTTCGGTCATAAAACCCCCAGGAGCACAAAACATAATCCCCGGTTTCCCAATCGAACCAATTTTTAAATAAATCAATTACTTCTGAAAAATAAGCCGCCTTGTCAATGACCTCTTGCTCAATAGAAGTCAACTCTTTACAAAAATCACTCAGCACCGGATATTTTATAGGTTTGATAAATTCTACAAACTCTGATTCTATGATTTTCTTTTCATTGATGAGCACTGCTCCAATTTCTATCGTCTCGTTTGGGCTTTTGTCCCATTGATCCCAGCAAGTTGCTTCCAGGTCAACAATTATATATTTCATCTCTTCTAAATTATTAGATACTTTACCTCCAACAGGGTCACCTTTCCAAAAGTTCCACCTGATAAGTCAGCCTATTCTTTTTGACCATAAGGATTCTCTACTCTTTAGTTTCTATTTTACAAAAGCAAAATCCCAAGTTCTAACATCAGCAGATGATTTCGTCTTCCAAAACTTAAAGCTTCTTTTTGCGGACTGGACAAATAACCTAATCGAACCGTCATTTCTCTTCTTTTGGTGGCATTGAAATTTATACCAATGGAAGGATGATAAACAGTAATTCCCCGATCATATCCTGCATCACCAACGAGTACCCCAAAACGAAAGGCATAATTGATTCCCAACTTACCAAAAGACCATGGATACCCATTAAACTGCAAATAAAAAGGAACATTCTCTGTTCGATAATTATCCACTCCTCCTCCAATTCCAATCCCAATTCTTTTATTCATTTTAAATCCAAAAGCAAAACGAATGATGCTAGGCACTCGGCTTGGCTGTTTTTTGGCTTTGGAGTTTGCCGGATCTACTCCCAAGCCTGCATTGAATTCAACGTAGAATTTGGTGCGGTCTGAGAAATGGTAAAAGTCTTTTTCGGTTTGAGCAAAAAGGAAACAAGGGAATAGGAGCAGATATAAAAATTGGATCAATTTTAATTTCATTGCAGCATTATTTTTCTAAAGTCCAAGATAGAAAAAATAGAAATCTGAATAGCAGCATTTATTTTGGAACCAATAGAAAAGAGTAAAGCCCCCCTTGGCCTGACGTCCAGGCTGGTTGGCTTTACTTATCAGATAAAAAAAGCGCGCATCCGTAAATTAATACGGACGGTATAGAGAAAACTTTGGGTATTCAAATGCTAAAACAAGTCAAATAGCCACTTGCACAATTAGCTATTTTATTTTTACACAGAACGCCTAAGCTTCTCTCTTTTATCTCCACGTCTATCGTTTCTTAGGTGTAGTTAACGTTTGTTTTTAACCCTTTCAACCTCCAAGCCGATTTTGTCAATCAGGCTGGAGAAGGATTTTTTAACATAGCTTTAGACTTGTTGTTAAGCCACTTACTGTATCATTGAACTGCAAATTACTGCCTTTCCAAATAAATTTCTTGGACAAATTTCCGGATTTGTTACACGAAACCTCCAACAATATTTTTACAATTCAGTTTAATGCCATTTAAAAGGAGATAGAAAAAGGAAAAGCCTTTCTTTATTTGTAGGAATTAGCGGCAAAAGAGGAGTTATTGACGTTTTTAAAATAAATATAAAAACCTAACAATCAATAGATTACAAACAAAAAAAAGGAATAATTTGCTAAAATTATTAATACATAAGGGAACTTATCTTTTTTATTTTTTGTTATATTATATAGGATATCGGAGACCAGGTCGTCTCCTTCCAAAAAGCTTAAAAAAAGTATATTAGTCGATTTTTTTTCAACATTTAGCGACTAGACTGGCACCACAACAAAAAATAGAATAACATTAAAAGACAATAACTTAACAGACTTTAAAATATAATCCGAGAACATTTAAAACGAATACTGCTATGAAAATTTATATCATCTCTTCCGATCAGAGTTAAGCGTTAAGCGCCTTGTGCTTGCACTTGGTTCTTCCTGATCCTTATTACGCACCTTCTTATTTTTTTCCTCCGCTATTGCCTGCGATAGCCTAGTTCGCCCTTTGGGTTCCTCTAGACTATGGGCAATAGCCAGGCACCAGCAAAGAATCATTTTTCTTTTCTTTCACTTAGTCTATTTCCCAGAATAGACTTACTAAAACTATCAAGCTATGAAAAAGTTATTTGTCAAAACAATTACGAAACGCATTACAGACTTTAAAACGATGGAGATCAAACGATCTTTGTGGAAGGACATTAAAGGTGGGAATGGAGACAGCTTCATCATCGAAGATGATGTAGATGGCTAAGACTATAAAAGGGCGGAGAAATCCGCCCTTTTTTTATTTTAATTGATTTATTCGATCTGTTATCCAAACCTTTCCTACTATCAATTCTTTATCATTTAGCAGATTCAAAAATTTCACTTTATCTATTTTATTTTTATTAATCGCTTTCCCTATTTTACGTATTATATTTATACTATTTAAGTAACTCTCTTTTTTTTCTTTTGACAATTGAATATCTCTTTTTAATTTCTTTTCCCATGCATTCGAAAAATCTACGAACTTCTTAAAATAAGTTCCATCCAAAATAGTATACTCAAAATAACTTCTCAACAAAAGAAAATCCCCTCTACATATATCTGTAATTCGAGTAAATCGATAATTATTAATAAGGTCAATTGCCGTAGAAAAGTCTTTTTTAAAAAAAGCTAAATAAGCCAGACTAAAGGTTTCTGCATCTTTACTCGTCTCTTGATCTAAATACTTTTTATTAACTTCAATAAATTCTTCGACCCAAGCAAAATCCTTTTCGAAACAAGAAAATGCAACAATATTCATATACGTATGGTTTGTCATTTTCTCATCCACTACAAGTAAATCATTAGCAAGTCCATATTTATACAATTCAAGTCCTGCTTCTGTATATCCAGACTTACCTAAAAAAGTTTTCCCCACAATAAAATTTAACAAATGAAACAATGCGAATTTTTTTTCTAACTTATTAAGCCGGCCCGAATCCTCAATCAATGCACTTTTTGCTAAATAAAAATCATCTTCATTATCCTCTTTTTTAAATCTTAAAATTTGTAGAAAAAATTTCACGGTTGGATAATCTTCTGCGTACAATTTTTCTATTTCCTCTTTTACATCTTCTAAGAATGAAATTGAGGATGATTCTCTTTGAATGCGTTCTTGAGTCTTTAAGTCACATGCTATTTTAATTTTTGCCAGGATAAAAAATAAATCTAAATTAGAATTGATTGAATTTAGAGTCACTTTTTCTTCAAGTAACATTTGTGTATTAGGATGATAGAATAAATCCCAAGACAACATTAACTTCTCTCTAAAATAATCCAAATCCTGCCCTCTGCGGCCTTCTAATTCCTCCAACAATTGATTAGTTGACTTCCTAAAAAACTCATACTCCCCATCCTTCCCAAAAATATCCACCAACAATTTCTTCCGTCCAAAATCATCCTTCCGCAATTTCACCAACATCAAATATTCCTCCACCACCTTTGTAAAGCGGCTCAAGAAAGTCCGGAGTTTCCCCGAATCAAAGGAG
>CALLVY010000691.1 GCA_938015925.1 uncultured Saprospiraceae bacterium | reverse complement strand
GGTTTCGTCCCAACACTCGGAAGTAAAAGCCACGCCATCCAAACATTCGAAGCGTTCATACTTTCGGAAATCTTCATAAGCCGTCAAATTTTCCAAGCCGCCAAAAGTAGCCGCACCAGCTCCTAAAATCGCCAACATAATACCAGGCGTATAAGACGCTTGCTTAGGCGTTTTTATCTTTTTGGGTTTATCCACTGCTGGTATTTCGGGCGCTTCTACGATGGGTTTGTCTTTTGCAAAAGGAGGATTGGGATTCGTCGCTTCTAAGAGCACTTCCAGATCGCCTCCCAAATCTCTTTTGGTGTAGCCTCCGGTGGTAAAGTACCAGGTGATTATGCGCCCCACTCCTACTCGTTGGCCAATATGTCCGGTGATTCCGGCGGTTGGGGTGATGATGTTTTCCGGTACTTTTATTTTGACAATCAAATCATAACTTCGATCTACCTTATCTGGTGAAGTCAGGTCAAAACGGATGGTCATTTTGGTGTCCGTCAAATCCCAGGTGAGGTTTTCGATAACGTTTAGGTCTTGGCCTTGAGCCATAAAAACAAAACTAAAAGACAAGAGGATGCTTAGGCAAATATTTAATTTCATGTTCTTTGATTTTCTGGGTTTAATTACAAACTTCTCCGAGGGAATTGGTTTTTACGAGATAAAGATCGCCAGGGCCATTGCAGCTTTGCCCAATACTTCCGATGATCAAATAACCGCCATCAGTAGTAGCGATGATGTCATTTCCTCCAGCGATATCTCCTGCTTTAGAATAGATGGCTTCAATATCTCCATCTGGAAATTCACTGGGATCTGTCGTTACAAAATAATCTTCAATGACCATTCCGTGTGTGGCTGTACTGGCATCAACCTGAGTAATACCTGTAATCACAAATTGATTAGACAAAGGACCTTTTACCAGTGCATTGACAATGTCGATACCACCGGAATTCAAAATTTCTTCGTAAGCTTCTAAGTTCCCATTGCTTGGATCTACCTGGGCAATAAAACCGATAAAGTCTGCACAGTTGACATCATTGGGATCCGATACATTTGGCAATTCATCAAAACCATAACCTGCCATAATCACCTTTCCTCCCACTTCCAAAAGGTCTAAACCTTCTGCGTGTTTTCTACCAAAGATGGAAGCGCCGATGGCATTGGTCGAATAGATTTTCACCCAATCCGTACCGCCATTTAATCTGGACTTAATGAGATAAGGCGCGCGAATTAAATCCGCACCATTTTTAAAAACCACATAGCCCGTAGTCATAAAACCACCACTTGCTAATTGAATGGTTTTCTTTCCGGTATGGCCGGCCGATTGGGAACCATTCCAGGCCAAGGCTAAGGTTTCAGAAGTTTCTGCCAGGAAAAAATCAGCATCATAGATTTGTTGCCAAAGGATATCGCCATTAAGAGAACTCTGGTATTTGGTCAAACTTGGGTAGCCTTTCCATTTTCCAGAGACGACTGGCGCTTGATCATTTCGATCGATGATGATACAATCTCCTTGTTCCCAAAATTCTTCTCCAATGCTTGGGTCTGCTGTCGGGTTATTGTGAATACTGACAGAACTAGTATTACAGCTGCTCGTTCCATCCACTAATAAAACACTCGCATCAAAACCATTGGGTGGCTGTGAAAACCCAACGGCAACTACTTCATCATTGGATCCTTTGTTGATTCCAAAAATATGGTTTTCTCCATTGCCTACCGAAATGCCTTCTCTTTTACAAAGGGTTGCTCCTTCTCTATCTACTCCTAATAATATCCCTTTAAAATTGTCCTTATCAAAAGGATTTAAACTTCCAATGTAAACACTTCCACCTAAGATAATATCTCCATTGGATTGCTCTATTCCTTCACTAAATTGAACCGCTTGCAGGCTATATGTTTTTTCAAAAGTTGGAAAACATTTGGTCGGGCAATCACATCCGCAATCGACACCGTCTTCACCAGGGTCTTGTACACCATTGTCGCACAATTCTGTGGCAACACCACAGGCGGCGCATCCGCCACCACCGCAGTCGACACCCGTTTCGCCATTGTCTTGCACATTATTATTATTACAACTTGGACTACCCGTACAAGGCTCACAAGTAGCTCCGCCGCAATCGACGCCTGTTTCATCAGCATCTTGAATGCTATTTCCACAATGCTCTTTTAATTCGATGGGATCCCATTTGCATTGGTAGAAGCAAATAGAAAGGCTGAGTAGTAAAAAAAAGAAAATCTTGTTTTTGTTCATCACAAGTGGGGTTGAAGAATGAATAAAATAATACGTGACGGAATAAAATGATCTTTGATAAATTTGATTTTGATTACGTCAAATAACTTAGGAATAGGAGGTATAAAAAAATAACGATGTTATAAATCCGTTAGGCAGAATTTATCTATTAAGGCAAAGATATTTTTTTAAACAACTAGAGGGACAAAAGAGTGTTTTGTCTATTCCTAAAGCATAGATTGGTCAGATAGCAAGGTAAATTTAATAAATCCTTTGGAAAATGGTGTTATCTCTCTTAGAAATAATGCGCTAGGTAAAATTAAAAAGGCCTTATCAACACAAATGGTCGATAAGGCGTTTTTGAAAAACATTCTGCTAACAATAAACTTTAATTAGAGCGAAGGGTAAAAAAGTAAATCATTGACCAAATAGCGGGGCGTAAAGTGCTCCCAATATTCTTCTGCATAAAGCAAGCGATCGGCTACGATATTTAAGACCGCAGGATTGACCCCCAAGCCCAAATGACTGCCTCGCACCTGGATATTCTGGTGAATATAGTCTTCCTCTGCTTCCATACATACGCGCCAAGGAACGACTCCGTCTTCTTTGGTATAAATAGCGGTTGTCGGTACAGGAGCTGGTTTCGGCAAATCGGCCAATAAATCGGCGTCAATATCTACGACTCTTTTATTACCAGAGACCTGATTGTAGAGCCAAGAAGCATTATTGGGTTCGGTGATTCCTCGAAAAGGAGAACCTAGCGTAATCACCTGACGGACCATATGTGGTCGCTCTTTGGCAATTTGTCGGGCATAAACACC
>CALLVY010000690.1 GCA_938015925.1 uncultured Saprospiraceae bacterium | reverse complement strand
CGCTCTCTCCTGTCCTTCCGGCAACAAATCCGGGTCTTTCTGTTGGAGTACTTTTTCTGCATGGCGCACCAAAAAAAAGCGACTTTGCAATTGCTCATTTTTGAGTTCGGCCGAAGTACCTCCATAAATCATTACCTCTTTGGGTTTGACTTTTTCTACCAAGCCAGATCTATGATCGTTTTCGATCGTGCGCTTGCTACTGCAAGTCATGGCCGAGCTGATCCAGAAAAAAATCAGCATCAAGGCGAAAGCGAGAAAGATGGAATTCGTTTTTTTCATATTAAACTTTTACTTCCATAGTATTAAAAAGAGGTACTTCTACCTGATTGCGCAATAGATCATCAAGTACTTCCCGTTTGCGGATCAGGTAATCTTTTCCTTCGTGAATAAAAACTTCTGCTGGGCGATAGCGGGAATTGTAATTCGAAGCCATTGAAAAACAGTAGGCTCCGGCATTGTAAAAAGCTAAAATATCACTTTCCCGAATTTCCGCAATTTTCCGATTGATTCCAAAAGTATCCGTTTCACAAATATAGCCTACAATCGTATAAATCCTAGGTTTCCCTTTGGGGTTGGTTACATTGACGATGTGGTGATACGAGTTGTAAAACATTGGACGAATCAAATGATTCAATCCAGAATCTACTCCTGCAAAAACCGTAGAAGTAGTTTGCTTTACTACATTGACATTAACCAAAAAATATCCTGCTTCGCTGACGAGAAATTTTCCAGGTTCAAACATGAGCGTCAAATCCCGACCATAGGCTTTACAAAAATCATTAAAGCGTTCGGATAATTTTTCTCCCAACTCCTCTATGTCTGTAGAGATATCATTTTCTTTATAAGGCACCTTAAAACCACTTCCGAAATCAATGTATTCCAAATCTTTGAAAGAGTTGGCCACATTAAATAAAATCTCAGCGCCTTGCAAAAACACACCCGCATCTAAAATATCTGATCCTGTGTGCATGTGCAAACCTTCTACTTTAATCCCAGTGGCTTCGACCACTCGTTGGACATGAGGAATTTGGTGGATAGAGATTCCAAATTTAGAATCGATATGTCCTACGGAAATTTTACTGGAACCTCCTGCAAAAATATGTGGGTTGATACGGATACAAACCGGAACTTCAGGATGAAGGTGGCCAAATTGCTCCAAAATAGAAATGTTGTCGATATTGATTTTAACCCCAAAAGCTACGGCCATTTCGATTTCTTCGATAGAAACACAATTGGGCGTATAGATAATATCTTTAGGATCAAATCCAGCTTTTAAACCCATTTTCAATTCCTGGATAGAAACCGTATCTAATCCTGAACCGATGTGATTGAAAAACTTTAAAATAGTCTGATTGGTCAAGGCCTTACAGGCATAATTGATCTTAAGATTCTTCACCTTAAAAGCATCGGTTATCCGTTTATATTGGCGCTTCATGATGGCGCTATCATATACGTAAAGTGGACAATCATATTTCTCAACTAATTCCAACGGATTAATTCTGGCGAGTTGTGCTTCAAGAAGGCTGGGAGAATCCATGACCAAAAGTTTAAAAGGTTAATGAAATGGCAGCAAAGATAGGATTTTTGAGGTTTTCTGAGAATTTCCTTGCTGTTTGGTTTATTTAATAAACTATTAACTGGAGAGCGGTAGAAATAATTCCAATTCAGGAAGGTTTCTGTGGGAAAGATTGGGCTGTGCTAGCTGGGATGCAACTCGAAGCTGCGCCCCAGCTAAAAGTAGTTTTAAGAAATATTTAAGGCTAAAAAATAAGAAATCAATTTTTCTCATGCACCAAAAGCAACTTCTCCCCCATCTTTAGAGTTGAAAGAAGGATATTGGGCATCACCGGAAATGTTAGTATAAAGTCCAAATATTCCCTATTTTGGAAGAAATTCTTCCAATTGTCTTGATCGAAAAACTACCTAAGTGACTGAAAAGGAACTCATAGAAGCCTGCCGAAATCAAGATCGGAAAGCACAGAAACTGCTTTTTGACCGTTACTCGCCCAAGATGTTTGGGGTGTGTAAGCGCTATGTCAAACAAAAAGAAGATGCCGAAGATGTATTGGTAGATGGCCTTTTTAAAGTACTCAAAAATATCAACCAGTTTAATGGAGCTGGTAGTTTTGAGGGTTGGATCAGAAGAATTGTGGTCAATGAATCGCTGATGTTTTTACGTAAAAGCAATAATTTCAAATTTAAAGTAGAAATCAGCGAAACCGATCGGGCCACTCATGTCAGTGCAGAAGACGATCTCATTGCCCGAGATATTCTTTTACTGCTCAACCAACTGCCTACGGGCTACCGAACGGTCTTCAACCTCTATGTTTTGGAGGGATATAAACACCGAGAAATTGCTGAATTATTAGGCATCAGTATCAATACTTCTAAATCTCAGTTGATCTTGGCCAAAAAAAGGCTACGGGAATTATTGCAAGCCAGCAATTATCCCGGCGTAAGCTCGGCTGCTGGTGCCGGAGATGAGTTTTAAAAAATAAAAGAAATCGCTCTCTGGTATTTTATCAATAGAGTATTTTAATTTTCAATAGTAATACAAATGAAACATAAGCAAGATATCGAAAAAATATTCCAGGATAACCGCCACGGTTTGGACGAACGTCCATCTGAGCGGGCTTGGAATCGACTGGAAAGTCGTCTCGATGGCTCTCCAAGTATACAGCGTCGGCCACGTCCTGCTTTCCGATTGATGGGGATGGCTGCCGGAATTTTATTTCTGGTAAGTATGATCGCCCTGATGAGTGTTTTATTTCAACAAACTACCAATCAGACTGCCAGCAAGGATGTCCTAAGCCTTCCTGTGATGGAAGAATTGGAAAAATTTAAAAATGAAAAAGGCGTTTATGCCATCGCAGTATCTTTTCAAGAATACCTCAATCAAAGTCCAAAAACAATCGCAGAAAGAAACAATAAGAAACGACTTTTATATCCTAATGATGCTTACCGATCCAATGCTAATGCTAACCCCATTGCGTCAGCGCAACTAAAAAAGGATGAAAATCAAAATAAAAAAGCGGACCTAGCGGAAAATGCAGCTACAAAGGATGCAGCTAAAGAGGCGGCAATGAAAAACAAAATTCTTGAAGCTACACAAAGAGAGGCTGCCAATTATGACAAAGTCTCTAGCCCTAAGCCACCTGTGCAGGAAACGGAAGAAGTGATAGTCGCCACAGCTTCGGAGATGGAAGACCAAGCTACTGCAATCGAGGAAGGCCTTAGCTATGAGTCAAACGCTACTTATGCAGAAGCAGAAAGTGCTCCTGATGATTATGCTACTCCCAAAGCTCAAAAAAGCAGGACCCAAAGTCCTCCTGCGAGCAGCAAAATAGAGGCAAGAGATCTCGATGCAGCGTCCAATGTCATCTCCTATTCTACAGATTCAAGTCCTAATGGATTGGAACAATTTCAATGGCTCATCGGTCAGTGGAATAGCTCTTTGGGTTACGGTAAGGAAAATATAGAACAGTGGGTACAAAAGGATGAGTTTACCATCGAAGGGAGTGGACAGTTAGTGGTTAATGGAGATACGATTTTTACGGAAGGGATGAAGATTCAAAAAATCGGGGATCAGTTGTACTACATTCTAGCGCTGGATGAGAAGCAAAAGGAAGTGCGTTTTAAATTACAAAGTATTGATCCGCAGATGGCTATTTTTGAAACGGAAGAAAAAAGAAAACCCAATCAACAACTCATTTTGGAGCAGCATAGTTTGAATAATTTTTCTACTACTTTGCAGAATGCGGACCCCGAACCTTTAAAAGGTAAGCAATTGCAATATTTGCAGAATCGCAATAATGTAGAACTCAATAAAAGAAGTGTAAGAAATATGTCTAGGAGTTATTAGTAATAAGATAGTCTTGACCATCTGAGGATTCTTCTGAAGAAAAAATAGCCACATAAAATAGAGCAATGAAAAAACAACTCTACTTTCTTCTTTTTATGAGTTTTTTGAACATTGGCTGTTTAATAGGGCAAAAGGATTTGGAGGGAAAAATTTATCGCGATTTTCAAATAGATTACCTTCCTTCATTTGAAAATGCCCCATTAGAAATTTCAAAACTTAATAGGAATTTTGATAATAGCACAAATTTGGAAGAAATATTTCAGGAATATTTTTCTACTCTATTTGGTAAGCGTTTTAAATTGAAAAAGAAGCCTGGAATGACAACGCTTTTTAGTGCTCCTCCTCCAAATCATTTAAAAACCACCCAATTTATAATTGAATTTGATACTAAGGGAAATGTGAGAACGGTTAGCTTTAGCGGAAAAAAGATTTTTGATGAATCAGATCAAATGAAAGTTCAACAGACTTTGCAAAAAAGTAACTTCTTACCAGCTATAAAAAATGGAAAGCCGGTACGGATAATATTGTATTATTTTATCAGTTTAGATACCTCCGAATGAAAGATGAAAGATAAAAAAGTCAGTAGTGAATCTGGCTTTTGTGAGGACACATCTTAAATAAATACAGCCCTTCTGAGATTCAGGAAGGGCTGTATTTATTTACCATTCAAAGAAGATCTTTATAGCTTAGAAGCTAGTACATTAAGATTATTGCTTAACGATTCTAAAACTCTTTTTACTATTGTTGTTAGAAAGTTGGAGGATGTATAATCCCGCGGCAAGGGTTTGCATATCTAATTCCCAAATTTCTTCGGGTAAAATACCCGCTTCTTTTTTGCGAACAAGGAGTAATCTTCCAGTCACATCAAATACCCTTAATTCAAGATCTCCTAAAAGTTGATTCGCATTGGAATTTTTTATTTTTATCTCACCACTTGTTGGGCTTGGATAGACCAAGATATTTTTTTCCACAGCAAAGAGGTCAAAAACACTCCCACAACTTTCCAAATCTCCCAACTGCTCATAAGCAATAGAATTGATGCCAGGAACAATATTTCCAGTGACCACATTATTTTTAATTTTCAGAAAAAAGATACCACAATCAAGCGCATAAAAATTGTCATCCCGTTTTTTTAAAGCAAAAACATATTCCTCCTTCTCTTCCAGTTCATTCATATAAAGCGTGCAAAATGACTGTCGGATATTGATTTTACTTTGATTAATACTTTCTCCATAAATGGATTCAGAGATTTCAACTTCCATTCCTGTTGGAGAACGGCCAATAGTTTTCGCTCTTAAAACTAGGAGATTCGCTAAAACATTCCCTTCCGAATTAATTATACTCCCACAAAAAGATCCAGGGGAAGCGCAAGTACATCCGAAATTAATGCTTGGAAAAAACACAGCAGTAAACAATAAAAACAGTATTATTTTTTTCATAAGATTGGCTTTATATAGATAAATACGAGTTTCGGTAGGAAAGAGTTGGTCGTTCTTAAAAACTTTTTTGAAAAGTCAGATAAATCCTCAGCAGAACGTGATCTATGCGCTATTTAAACCCCTTCTTTAAAAGGATGTCGGGCAATCCAATCATCTGCGGGTTTGAGATAATCGTAGATTTGGTGGATGAGTTTGTTGGTCAAAGTATTGCGATGTCGGATGTAGCAGTACATATCAATCGCTTCGGCTCCGACAGTACTTTTGATGCCCATTGCGGTCCGTGCAAAAACCACTTTTTCATGGCCACCCAATATGCCAATCTTTACCAAATCATAGAGAATGTTTTGGTAAATCTGTTTACTTTTATTTAAAGACTTATCAAAGCCAAGGAAGTGTGCTTCCAATTCTTTGCCATTGTTGATGGTCGTATAATAAGCCACGAGTTGGTCGGCTTCATCGAAGTAGGCGAAGCATCGAAAAGCTTCTGGCAGTTGCTTTTTGAGGTACACCAGATAATTGGTATTGAGGTTGATGAGGTTGAATCCTGAATTTTCGGCAACGGCCGTATACAATTCGAACATCCTTGGCAAATAATTGACAATATCCTCCAGCCCAAATTCTTCTTTTCTCAAATCCTTAGCCATTTTAAAAGCATTCTTGGTACGGACTCGGTATTTGGATTGATAATCCGCCATACAATCTTCCAGTGTTTTCCAATGCGGACGAATGCGGAGCACCATATTCGGCTGCACGGTAAATTCGTTGAATGATTTTTTGGCTAAAGATTCCGCGGCGATCTGTTTGGTCGCTGGATAATAATCTTTGATGAGCATGGCGCTGAGCAAAAGTCCTTTCGCTTCTATCTCTTGCTTGGCCAAATCCATGGCTTCAATCAAAATATCTTGTGCTTTTTCTCCTTGTATTTCCGGATCATTGAAATAATAACCATGTTCACCAGTCAATAGCAAATTGCCGCAGACCATGGTATTAAACTCCATTCTACTCGCTACAAAATTTTTGAGGTAACGACCATAAGCGGTAAAAAAGCAGGGTGTCTTTTTTTCTTCCTTTTCCGGTCCGTTTTGATAGCCCAAGCTCTTACTGGCCTTAAAGTGTTGCAGTTGACAAATAGCTACACCAATCGGCTTTTTACCTTTATAAAAAAGCATGTAGGCAAAGCGCATTCCTTCTGGTGGATGCTCTTCGAGAATGGTCAAATAAGTTTTTTGCAGAAATAGATTATCGACAGGATGAGCGCGTTCCCAATCGGAGTGAACCTCTTTGATAGAATGAAATAGTGCCATACCAATGTTTGACATCGATAGAGCTTTCAATGGAGGCGGATAAGATTGAGTAACTTTAATTGTCATTAGTTCGGACGCATCTTAGGTCTTCAATATCAAAATTAACAATGATAGTTCCAAATAGGTTGTGGAAATATCGAGATTAACACTTAGTAATAAATAAGATATGGGGTAGATTCTGTTTTTTTTAGGACTTTGTAAGTCTCCATTAAAAAAAGAATGATCTCATCATTTTGCCCATTTTTTGATCTCTTCTTCCGCAAAACGTTCGTTTTGCCAAGAAACCAATTCCATTTGGCCGAGGCCTTTATAATTTAAAAACCAATCTTGAATAATCCTTTGGGCCACATTATATTCCGTCATTAAGCTGGTAAATCCATCTATCTCCATGATCCTAAGACTTGTATCGGTAGGAATAGCGATGATTTTGGTATCCAACTCTCCCCCATCCTTGAGTACCAAGGCAGCAATTGGTACGATTTCCAGACGGGTACCGGTAGGAACGCTTTCTGAAAGGACCAGTACATCCAAAGCATCTCCGTCTCCACCTTTGTTTTTAGCCATACGGGTGCCGGGAATATAGCCGTAATTGCCGGGATAGGGTAAAAAATTTACAATCCGATCTTTGCCCTTTTCTTGATCATTTTTAAAGCTTACGCCATCAAATTCAATCTTATGATTGGTTCCAGCGGGAATTTCAATCACTGCATTGATTCCTTTTTCGCTAAAAGCGGTTAAATTAGCATAATCAACCTTAGGTTCTGACTGGCAAGCCGCAAATAGCAGGAGGAGTAAAAAGAAGGAAAAGAGTTTATAGGTTTTCCAATTCATTGAATCAAATTTAGGTACCAAAGGTAATGAATTGAATTAGCTATGCTTGAGGATTTTAGAAATTATTCCTTGAACTTGTCTTAAATTAAAGGTTTACACATCGAAAGGATACAAATATATATTTATTAGCAGAATTCCTTAAATTTGCCTTAGCAAATGAGAAACGTAAATCCACGAATTGAATCAAAAACCCCAAAAGTGGATCGCTTAACAAGGATAAGTAGTTTGACGGACCAATAAAACGAAATGAACCCCGTCACCAAAAAGCCAAACCACTTCTTTATAAAAATCAACAGACAAACATTACCATGAGCAATTTAAGACCCGCACTCCTACTTTTCGGCCTCGCTTTATTGATTTCTTCTTGCGTAAGTCGCAAAAAATATGATGAATCTCTGCTGAGTACCAATCGGCAAAAGAAAGCCACGGACTCTCTGCGAACCATTGCAGAAGAAGGTCGATACGCTACTTATGATTTGCAACGCAAGGAGGTAGAATTAAAGGAGTTAAAAGAAAAATTAGCTGATTCCAATAGCAAATTGCAAAATCTACAAGTCAGTACGGGTGATTTTCAAAGACGTTATGATGAATTATTGGAGCAAAACACCTTATTACTGTCCAATTCTTCCTCTGACGTACAAACCCTCACTCATCAAATTTCTGAGAAACAAGCACTCATCGATACCCGCGACCGGGAAATCCGACGTTTACAGGAAGACTTACGCTTGTTGCAAATAGCGATCTCTGGCAAAGATGCAGAAATTGAAGCGGCCTTAAACGTGGACCGTAGCAATGTAGATGAAGCCTTGTATCAATCTCAAATCCAGGAACTACAAGCTGCACTGCAAGCCAAAGATGCCGCACTTGGAAGTCTGCGTGGCAAACTCAATCAAGCCTTGCATAGTTTTTCTGCTTCTGATCTTTCTGTCAGCGAAGCGAATGGAAAAATCTATGTCTCGCTGAGCCAAAACTTATTGTTTGCCAGCGGTAGCGACAAGATCGACTGGAAAGGAAAAACGGCCATCAAAAAATTGGCAGAAGTCCTAAAAAATAATCCTGATGTAGAAATCAATGTAGAAGGCCATACCGACTCCGACGGGTCAGCTGCACAAAACTGGGATTTGAGTACACGAAGAGCCATTGCGGTCGTATCGGTATTGAATAGTAATGGAGTCGATCCTAGGCGAACCATTGCAGCAGGACGAGCATTTTATGTTCCGATTGCGACCAATAGTACAGCAGCGGGTAAAGCTAAAAATAGAAGAACAGAAATCATCCTTACGCCGAATTTGGATAAATTATATGAGTTGATCAACAACTAAAAACAGTGTTGCGAAGCCTGTCATTCAACAAATGAAAACGATGACAGGCTTCGCGACAAAACCATAAAGGATCAGCTCTGTTCCAACAACTAAAGTAAATTTGACGTTCTAAATAAAAACTAAAGCTGCTCCTTATTGGTCTATGCAAAAAAAACACCTCCTCCTTTTCTTGATCTTTATTTCCCTTAGCGATTTTCTACCCGCTCAGCAAAGTCCATTGCATTGTGGTAGTACCCATCTGCTGGAAGAAAGAAAAAAAGAAAACCCAGATTTAGCAAAGCAAATACTCCAGTTGGAAACCCAATTGCAAGAGCAAATGGGCAAGGCTCAATTTCGAGAACGCAATGCGATTATTCCGGTAGTGGTTCATGTCGTCTGGGTAGAACAAGCCGATAATATTTCTGATGAAGTGATCCAATCTCAAATCGATGCATTGAATCGCGATTTCCAAAGAAGAAATGAAAACCGCTTGCGGGTTCCTGAGGATTTTGCTCCGCTGATGGCCAATATTGGTTTTGAATTTTGCCTCGCGGGCTCCGCGCCAGATGGTACCCTTAGCAGCGGCATCACTCGAACGCAAAGTATCCTCTCCTGCATTGGCAATACAGGATCGGTCAAAGTAGATGGAAAACCTCGCTTGTTTTATACGGCGCTCGGCGGAGCCGATGCCTGGGATACCGAGCATTATCTCAATATTTGGGTAGCGCCCAATTGCGACGCTTTTCTGGGCTCTTCTAGTTTCCCTGGAATCGGGCCCGCCGAAGAAGATGGAGTCAGTATTGATCCCCAATACCTTGGTGTTTTTCCAGAAAACTCGGCAGCCTTTCCTTTTCACCTCGGCAAAACCCTGACGCATGAAGTCGGTCATTATTTTAACCTCCAGCATACCTGGGGGAGTTCAGGTTGTGATACCGATGACCTCGTAGCGGATACCCCTGCTCAGGAAAAAGCTTATCAGGGATGTCCCATTCATCCGAGCAGTACTTGTGATTCGCCGGATATGTTTATGAATTTTATGAATTATGTGGATGACGAATGTTTGATGTTTTTTACACAAGGCCAAAAGGAGCGAATGCTGGCGACTTTGGCGGGACCGAGGGCTGGACTTTTGGACAATGATTTTTGTAATCCAAAAGTCGTTACCCTCACTCCTCCATTGAGTATTTATCCCAATCCTGCAAGGGATTGTATTCATGTGGTTTTGAAAGAAGATCAGACAGAGGTTTATGAAGTACTTTTGTATGATGCTGCGGGGAAAATCGTTGCGCAGCAAGAAGGAGTCGGAGGGATTGCCGAGCGAATCAATACGCAATTTTTGGCGAGTGGGATTTATTTTATTCAGGCGAAGATGGGAGGAAGTATTTATACGGGGAAGGTATTGGTTTTGCCGGAGGCTTTTTAGGGGAAAGGGATTGGGGGATATTCAATTCTTGGTGCGAATAATGAAAAAAATAAACGAAATGACTAAACAAATAAAATTCCTTTTTACAATTACTTTGGTCTTACTTTCAACGATTGCAAATAGCCAATCATCTGAAATTCTCAAATTAGAGGAAAAGAATGCTTATCAATACAAAAGTTATTATGAAGATGGAAATATAAAATCAGCTATTGGATTTTATGCAAAAAATCCATTTTCATCAGTCGAAATATTTGAAGCAAATCTGAAAAAGTATAAAGTCAAATATCATGGGGAGCAAAAAGAGTTTTATCAAAATGGGCAGCTTAAAGAAATTGTAATTTACCAAAAAGGGAAAGTAATCGAATTTATGAAACAATACTTTGAAGATGGAGAAGAGTATTCCGTTCCAACAGATGAAATGCCAGTATTTCAATTCGATGTTCAAAAACAAAATATTTGGTTCGGAAAGAAGATTAAAGAAATCGAATCAAAATACAATATCCAACTTGAAGGCAAAGGAATAATCGCACTTGAGATAAGTAAAGATGGAACAATAAAATCGGTAAAAGTGAAAGCACCAGATGAAACTCAAAAAAAGTATCTTTTAGAAATTGGTAAGCAAATAGAAGTACAAAAACCAGCAATAAAAGATGGTAAAGAAATAGGGACGAGATTTGGCTTCAGAATAGAATTGTAATAAAAGAATACTGGTACTAATTAAAACAGTTCAAAAAAAACGAATTTCATCAAACGGTTCCTGACAAGCTCAAAAAAGCCAATTATTTTTCTAAACTAAAAACCCTATCTTTGACCTCACAATCTCTAAATTTCACAAGTCATTATTTCTATAAAAAATGGATATGAAAATCGGAATCATTTTAACTTTAAGCGTAATCGTCTTAGGCTTTGTCGCTTGTAAAGGTGGAAAAAAAGCCACCACCACTCCTGTAGAAGATCTAAAAAAAGAAACTT
>CALLVY010000689.1 GCA_938015925.1 uncultured Saprospiraceae bacterium | reverse complement strand
TATCCATCAGGGTACCGGCCCTGCGGGCTGTCCTAGTTGAATTTCTCTGAAAGAGAAAATCAACCAGAACGGAAGCATTCATTTTAACGGATTTTTTTAAAATCCGAGTCAGGTGGCAGATTTTGATCTGGATATAAGGCAATTTTTCACTTACGTAAACTTCCAGGTTATCTACCGTTCCGTTTTTGTCTTCCGTTTTATTTTGGATAGCTACAATCCGTTTCATGATTTTCAAACGTGCATCCGCCCAAGGCTTTGCGTTTAAATCAATCAAGTGCATGATATCATTGATATCTCCAGTACCGGTAGGTTTGTAACCAATAGATAGTAAAGAATCACTGTTTACCAAAGCACTCCAGGTTACTTCCGCATCGACCATAGACCATTTGAATTGGTTGTTTTTTTCTAAGGTTCGAATAACGATCTTGTCAATCTCAGTTACCGGTAAAGGTTCTGTGCTTTGAAATCCATCTTGCCCATTAGGCGTTAGATTTTCCTTTCCACAGGAGAAAAATAAAAGTAGTGTGCATACAATTAGGGAGAATTTTTTCATTTTAAAATTTTATGTTTGGTTAGTTAAATACATAGAGGGTTGGAGAACCTTTGAAAGGCTCTATAGCTTTGACAAGTACGTAGAAGGACATTAATTTTGGTAAGTTCCCCAAACAGGGAAGACAAATATATAGCTTTTTTTTAATATTTTCCAAATTATAACAAGGTGTAATTTTACCGGAGCATTATTCCTTTTCACCAGAAAGCCTTCGTTGCAGGCGATGCAAGTCCACTAATTCTTCCGCTTCATCAAGGGTTCTTTCCTTTTCCCAACTGACCAATACTGGAAATTGCAAATCCAAACCTGATTTTTTTCTAGCAGAAGGAAGGAGGCCTTTGTAAGAAATTTTAAAGACTAAATCTGCTTCAACAGAGGTTACAGGACCAAAGCGTTCAATGGTATGTTGTTGTACAAATGTTTTTAATTCCAGATTGTCTTCTTCCGAAAGGGTATTGGCACATTTTGCTATTGGAACCAAATCTTCATTCTTCCAAACCGCAAAGCTCAATTCAGAATATCGCCCTGGCTTTCGCTCGTCTCGACTCACATAAAGCAAGACCACCAACAATTCCAAAGGAGGACAGGGCAAATACAAAACAGGGCTTGAAGGCAGACCGGCCAAGGGACGCAAAAGCATTCCTTTCGCAAATTCATCTCTTGCTTGAGGTAATATTTTTTTTAGGGTCGACCAGTTTTTAAAAATCAGTTTTTCTGTTTGGTTTAAAATTTTGGATGGGTGTTGACTCAATAGTTCTTCCAAGATTTGGGCACGCTCCGAATAAGGCAAATTCGTCAAGCTTTTTCCTTCCTTTTCTAAAATGTCTCCTGCCAAAAATACAGCAGGACAATCCAGCATTATCTTTTTTGTAGGTCGCTTGCGCTCCACGCGATCTCTAATCATTTTGGCTTCCAAAACGCTCCCCTCCAATAAACTCAATACAGTACCATCAAGTACAATTCCATCTGGCAATAAATCCTGCAAAACATCAAACTCCGGAAATTTCTCCGTCAACCACTCCCCTTCTTCCGACCAAATAAAAAGTTGACCTGCTCGTTTCAATAATTGCACCCGAATGCCTTCCCAAAACCATTCTGCCTGAAAATCCAAAATCTTCGCAACTGGTTTTCTTTTAGTCTCGACCTCTACTACAGGAGAAAAAGGATAAGGCTTAAGCGATTCATCTATTTCCCTTGGCTCCAAAAACAAAGTGGCAAAACTAGTTTCAAGAGGACTCCAATCCGACAACAAACGATACCAAAAAATATGCGCTGGTCTATCTGTAAATTCCGCTAAGGCTACTACCAGTTTTTTCATGCTAATTTTAAACCGAAAATTTCCGAGCAACAATCGATTCAACCAATACCGTTCTGTTCCATTCAAACTTTGCCAAAGTTCCTTAATCACAGTTTTATTCTCTTCCTCCGTTTTTTGACTCAAGTCAAGCAAGCACTCCATGTATTGAGACAAAGTCCAGGATTTCTCAGTAGTCTTTCGCCACAACAGGGCACAAGTCTCCACCAAAATTCCTGTGGCCGCCAATGATTCCTCATACAACCATTCGGGAATTTCCATCTCTTCGAGCGTCCAATCTACCAGCGTAGTGGGCAACAAACATTTCTTTGGCTTGTGACCAGTCAACAACCAAAGTGCCCACATGACATCTGTAGAATTGGATTTTTTTAGAAAACGCAAAAACACCAATTCCTGATCCGGTGCATTCTTGGTTTTCTCTAACTGCGTAAGAAGTTGAACAAATTTCTTCATTGATTTAGAAAAAGAATTAAAAGGAATACCAAGTTTTCTTATCCCATATATTCCCAGGCAGATTGATACTGTCCATGCGTTTCTGCATATTCCAAAAAGGCTTGGTAAAAATCATCATTTCCCATAGTCGCACTATCTCCAATGACGACCAATTGTTTTTTAGCACGCGTCATCGCTACATTCATCCGGCGATAATCTTTTAAAAAACCTATTTCTCCTTTATCATTGGAGCGCACCAAAGAGATGTAAATCAGATCTCTTTCCTGACCTTGAAAAGCATCGATGGTATTGATGTCGATGTGTTCGAGATAGGCTTCTAAACTTTCATCATTAGAAAATTCCTCATCGATATATTCACATTGCGCTCGGTAAGGAGAAATGATCGCAATAGAGGTATGTTCCCATTGATCTTCTGGGAAGGTGCTGGTAAATTTTAGTAAATGTTCGCGCAAAATAAAGTGTTCCCCTTTGTTAAAACTACTTAAGGTTTCTGGATTTTTCTCTTCTTCAAAACCACACCCGGCGGTATCAATAAAAACGATGGGTTGATTATTGGGTTCTGGCATTTTCCATTGTGCCACAAATTCAGAAGCCATCAAAGCGCCCTCATAAAAGCGATTATTAGAAAAACCCATAATGGTTTCATTCATCCGATATTGGACATTCAAAAAGCTAACTTCTTCTACCTCTTGAATCGCTTTTTCCAGTAAGGTAATTTCTAAACCTTTTCTTTTTGCATCTATAGATTTTACAGTTGGCGGTAGCTGAAAAGGATCTCCTGCCAATACCACCTTCTCCACTCTCGAGATCGGAATCCAGGTAGCGGGTTCCAAGGCTTGTGCGGCTTCATCAATCACGACCGTTTTGAATTTCATATTTTGCAATAAACGAGAAGTGGTGTTGACCAAGGTACAAGCAATCACATCTGCTGACATCAATATTTCTGAAATCAAACGATCTTCTAACTCTCGTGCCCAATCTTCCAGCGCTCTCGATTCGCGATAAGAGTCTCTGCGTTCTTCTCTTTCTACCGCCCCAAATTTCCGACGGTGTTTTTGAGCCATACGCCTGGCCTTTGCCGCTTCAATTCTCACTTTTTTGATATTCTTATGTTCTGGATGTACCGACAATCGTCCTTCAAGAGTGAGAGAAATTAATTTCTCCTCTACACGAGAAATATTTCCAATGCGTACCACATTTAAATTGGCCGTAGTCAATCGATCCGTCAATAAATCTACCGCTGCATTACTCGGAGCAGTCACCAATACTGTGGATTCTTTTTGGCAGAGCAATTTGATCGCATTTACTAAAGTCGTCGTTTTACCCGTACCAGGAGGACCGTGAATAATGGCGACATCTTTCGAAGCTAAAATATTTTGCACTGCATTTATTTGTGCCTCATTGAGCAAACCATTGTGCAATTCTTTTTTCTCTGCAAACTGAGGCTTCATTGCTCCGTAAAAAATCGCTTTCAACTCACTCAATCTCCCATCATTGGTTTTGATCAGATTCGCTAAGGCTTTATCCATTTCCAGATAAGTTCTTTCATCAAAAAGCAAATCGACGCCCAATTGTCCAAGAGAAAGCCACTCTGGAATATCTTTGCTATTGAGTACGATTTTCATCTTATTTCTTTCGACGTACTGAATCACCCCACTTTGAGCTTGTTTTTCTTTCGTACTAAATTTATCTGAAGCACGAGAATAAAACGAAACCGGAGACCCGGATTTAAGTCGATGCGGTTCGTTTCTACCAGCCGTTCTTTCTACAATCACAAAAGCTCGTTCTCCAATAGAGAAACCTTCCTTCTTTACCTCCAAAGGATACCAACAAAGCCCTTTCCCTACTTTATCTTTTATCGACAATTGCTGAATCTCTCTGCGAAAGCGTTCGAAGTCTTCCTCTTTCTCCAATTTCAATAAATCTTTGAGCCTTTGCAGTTGCTCGTTTATTTTAGTAAAATTCATTCAGCGAAGGTAAGGAAATTTGATCAGCTCCAGCACCAAAAAAATTAGTGTCCCGGCAGGTTCAACACAAGTCATTAGAGTTGAAGAAAAAAAGAAAATTTAGACTTCAATGATTACATTTGCACATGCATCCATTTCTTCCATTTTCCATTCTGCACGAAGACGATCAGGTCGTGGCGATCAATAAACCGCCCGGCATCTTGGTTCATCGCACTAAGATTAGTGAAGATCAGGTTTTTGTTTTACAATTATTGAGAACACAAATACAGCAAAAAGTCTTTCCGATCCATCGACTAGACCGAGGAACTTCTGGCGTTTTGGTTTTCGGAAAAAATAAAGCTGCCGCTGCTTATTTGGGAGAACAAATGAGAAACAAAAAAGTCGACAAAAAGTACTTAGCCATTATCCGCGGCTATGTCGACGAAAAAGGTAGCATTGACTATCCATTGGCGGCCGAACCACACAAGGAAAAGAAAGAAGCCATCAGTCATTATAAGAGATTGGAACAAGTAGAATTTGCCGCGCAGATTGGCCGCTATCCGAGTGCCCGATATTCTTTGGTGGAGGTTGAAACAGAAACGGGAAGGCGTCATCAGATTCGCAGACATTTTTCTCACCTCCGACATCCCATCATTGGCGACAAAAAACATGGGGATGTAAAACACAATACTTATTTCCGTGATACATTGGAGATTCCTCGAATGCTTCTCCATGCCAGCGACCTTTCTTATGTAGATGAAAGTTCTCAAAAAAAAATTTGCATGCAAGCACCTTTGGAAGAGGGTTTTATAAAAGCACTAAACCTACTCGGTTTTTCCTTCTTGCAATAAGTCCAACTGACTTTGCAGCCGTTGAATCAATAAATTATAGATTCGTTTATTGATTGCAGACTTATTCTCAAAATAATAGGAGGCTTCGCGACTCGAGAAAAACCCAATGATCGTTCCGAGCAAGATATTTCTAAAATTCAGGTCTTTCTGAATAATGGAAGCAATGTATTCCTTTTGCGCCAATTCCTTCATTTGAAAAAACACACCTTTTCTGCTTTTCGCAAAATCCAGAAATAACAGGAGCAATAAATCATTTTGCTGTTTTAAAATGGGCCGGAGGCTGTGATTTTGAAAATACTCCAAGGGCTTAATCCCGTCTTTTTCCGAAATTTCAGGAATCAGAGGCCGAATACTTTGCATCAAATTATCTCGTTTCATAATTGTATTAGTTCCTTTTTAAACCTTCTTTAGGCAAGATTGTTGAATATTATTAAAGATAAGCCTCCGATTCTATAGATAAAGAGGGTATTAACTTGAATTAATTGAGCTAGAAGCGTACTTTTGCAGCTATTTTGAAAGACAAGCGTATGATTCGCTCAAAGAAAAACTTAGAAATATGGCTATTTATATAACAGATGAATGCATTAATTGTGGAGCTTGTGAGCCAGAATGCCCCAATAATGCAATATACGAAGGAGGAGTCGAATGGGCGGTAGCAGATGGTACCGGAGTGGAAGGCACTTACACTTTGGAAGGCAATAAGACCGTTGATGTAAATGCTCAGAATACACCTGTATCTGACGATTATTACTTTATCGTTCCTGATAAATGCACAGAATGTGTTGGTTTTCATGAAGAACCACAATGCGCAGCGGTTTGCCCCGTAGATTGTTGCTTACCAGATCCAGAACGAGAAGAATCTAAAGAAACGCTGTTGGCTCGTAAGGAGCTATTGCATGTTTAAAGCCTGTAAAAAAGCAGTCTCAAACGGTCTTTTAGCGCTATGCTGAAAGACCGTTTTTCTTTGTAAGCCATTATCCATCGCATGAATTAGATATCGCTATTGCGTTTTTTAAAATATGTTAAACTAGCGGACTAAACTTGCATCAAGTGCAATAAAAACTTATATTAATAATGCAATTACTTAAGCACTTTTAAGTACTCCCCCTCCTCCTTATTCCTCCCACCCTTATCAATCATTGATTGATAATATTTTTAGCCTTTATTTCCGGCACACCTAACTCCTACTTTTTGATTAACTGGCAAGGAACGTTTAAAAACTTCCTTCAAAACCGGATTCCCATGTACACCAAAGCCATAAAAAAAACAATCTCAGCCTTTCTGGATTTTCCTAAAGTTCCAAATACTCAATTAAAAATTGGAGTAACTATCTTTTGTATGATTCTAGGTTTATAACATTCCAAATCTTTGCTTTAAAATAAGGGTCATAAATTATCTTAGTCGCAAGATTATCTTAGTCGCAAGTAAGTACTTAGACCAAAATTGACGTTCCCTAAATGGGGCTTCATTTTTACTCTCGTCGAGGCTAAAAAAGTAGAATTAATCTTAGCTATAGCGAGCCTTTCTGCCGACAAAAGCAGACTCAAAAGGGGACTTTATTTTTTAAACTGCACTAATCAGTAAAATTTACGGGTTAAATTTATATTTTCACTCCGAAATAAAACCTTAACCATGCCTACTGATATAGATATTGCTCGTAAAGCCACTTTGCAACACGTCCGAGCCATTGCAGAACAGATTAATGTCTCTGAAGAAGACCTCGAATATTATGGCCGCCACAAGGCCAAATTACCACTACATCTTATCGACCACGATAAAATCAAAACCTCCAATTTGATTTTGGTTTCCGCCATTTCCCCAACTCCTGCCGGAGAAGGTAAATCCACCATGTCGATTGGATTAACCCAAGGTCTCAATCGCATTGGAAGAGCCACAACAGTGGTACTCCGTGAACCTTCTCTTGGGCCAGTCTTTGGAATAAAAGGAGGCGCTGCTGGTGGTGGCTACAGCCAGGTTTTACCAATGGAAGACATCAATCTGCATTTCACCGGAGATTTCGCTGCGGTAGAAAAAGCGCACAATTTGCTAGCCGCCCTCATCGACAATAATATCCAAAGCAAAACCAAATCTCTCGGCATTGATCCACGTACCGTTCTATGGAAACGAGTGATGGATATGAATGATCGGTCTTTAAGAAAAGTCGTCATTGGTCTTGGAGGTACTGGTTCTGGAATACCTCGGGAAAGCGGATTCGACATTACTGCCGCTTCGGAAATCATGGCCATATTGTGCCTTTCCAATGACCTTATGGATTTAAAGGAAAGACTAGGAAATATCTTTGTTGGATTTACTTTTGATAAAAAGCCCGTTTATGCTCGTGACTTTAATGGACAGGGAGCGATGACCGCTCTTTTAAAGGATGCCATTAAACCCAACTTGGTACAAACCATAGAAGGGAATCCTGCAATCATTCACGGAGGGCCCTTTGCCAATATCGCTCAGGGAACCAATACGGTAATTGCTACTCGTATGGGAATGTCGCTTTCAGAATATGTGGTCACCGAAGCAGGATTTGGTGCTGATTTGGGCGCGGAGAAATTTTTAAATATCAAATGTCAAAGTGCAGGATTGGCACCGAAGGTAGTTGTTTTGGTCGCTACCATTCGCGCTTTAAAATACCATGGAGGAGCAGGATTGGATCAACTCACCGAAGCTAATGCTGAGGCAGTAGAGAAAGGATTGGTCAATTTGGAAAAACACATTGAGAACATCCAGCAATTTGGAATTCAACCTGTAGTTGCGATCAATAAATTTACGACCGATACTGACGAGGAGATTGCTGTAATACAAAAACGTTGTACCGCTTTGGGTGTTGATGCCATCGTGGCAGAAGTATGGGCCAAGGGCGGCGAAGGCGCGGAGGATTTGGCCAAGGCAGTGGCAAAAGTCATTGATGCTGGTCAATCGAACTTCCAGCCACTTTACGATTGGAAAGCTCCTGTAATGGAAAAAATTGAAACGATTGCTACAAAAATTTATGGCGCAGCTAAGGTAGAATACTCTTCGCGCGCTAAGATTGATTTGCGTCGGATCACCAAACTCGGATTAGATCATCTTCCGGTTTGTATTGCCAAGACGCAGAAATCGCTGTCTGATAATCCTAAGTTGATTGGACGCCCGGAAGGTTTTACGATCACGGTGAGAGAAATTGAAATCGCAGCTGGAGCAGGATTCCTAGTACCTATTACGGGTAATATGATGCGGATGCCAGGGCTACCCGCGCGACCATCGGCAGAGGGAATTGATATTGATGCGGATGGGAATATATCGGGATTGTTTTAGGGCTTGATTTATTTTAAAACGACTTTTTAGTTTTATGTGGTTTCTTTTTTAAGAAACCACATAAAACTATTTTCCTTCCAACATACTCACCCTTTCTATCGCATTGGCCTGTTCCAATGGATCATCCCACTGATACAATTTTCCCTCTTTGAAATTGATGGAAAATTTGCCAGAAGATAAAAAAGGAAAACCAAGAATGCCATCCAGTTCAAAACTAGTACTGCTATTGATTCTACTAAGATCTGCAAAAACAAAAGGAACGTCCTCATAGATTTCCTGATCAACACTAATCTCCGGCAAGTCCCCCATTTCCACGACCATTGAAACACCACCAATCCCGTGAACTCTCGTGGTCTTCTTTTCAAAATCTACCTGTTTACAGATTTTTTGTTTTAGTCTTTTATTAATCACATTCACTTCCGCTCCGGTATCTATTCCGAAATAGTATTTCTTATTTCCAATCATCACTTTTACAATTGGAAAATGTTCTCGGAGCTTAAAATCAATTTCGCCGACCGGCTTGATGTAGGAATGAAGATCGGAAGCTCCTGGTTCAAAAAGCATTAGATATTTTCGTTCATAGTCAATAAATAATTCAAAGGGTTTTAGAATTTGATAGCCTACGATTCCGCCAATTTTTTCTTTTTTTATTCTTTCCAATTGAGATAAATCAGTAGCATAAGACCTGGTCTTACCTATTGACATTCCCTGGATTTGGAAATTTTTCAATTTCTTGGAAGTGATGGGACAAGAGCCATTTACACTAATGACTCTTAACTTGGTTTCTTTTTCTGAAACTGCCTGATTTAAGATTAGCGTAGGTGCTCCGGTATCTAAAAGCAGACTGGCCATTCCCTCGTTCTCTTCTCCAGCAGCGATAAATATCAGGCCACCATTCAATTCAAACTTGGTTTCCAATGAGCGTGGAATCTGGAAATCCGTGTTTTTTAATTTCGATTTTTTACTAAAAATTTGCGCTGATAAAGAGCTACAAAGCAAACTAAAAGAAAGAATTGTACATAGCAATTTCATGTGTAGTTAGTTTTCGGGCGTTAGCGTATAGTAATCCTTGGTCTTCGAAAGAACAAATAGACAACAGGTTCTTAGCAATGGAAACATTGGTTATAAAGAGCATCCATTAATAAAGAACATCAAGGTATAGGAAGACACAATTTGGAGTATTCCGTTATGGAAAACTTCTTTAGGTTATGCTAGGCGAAAAGGAAAACTGGAGGATAGTAAAGGAAGTGAAGCTATTCCGGAGGAACATGCTCAATCAAATATGAATTTATAATATAAAAATAAAATAATCAACAATCAAGTAAAAGCCCTATTTTTCCTCGATTCTGA
>CALLVY010000688.1 GCA_938015925.1 uncultured Saprospiraceae bacterium | reverse complement strand
TTAAGCTTAAAATCAAAGAAAAGGACTTGTATTTAAATAAAATGGTTTTGTATTATTGTATTTTTAACATAGAAATATTTTTATGAGCTTCCTTGCTTACTTTTTGGCCTTTATGGTAACCAATTAATAGAACTCGTATGTCGGAATTGTCAGAACAGGATTTGGTGAAGATGTTACAGTCTTCAGATCAGGTACTGCGGAGAAAGGGGTTCTCTGTGATTTACCAGGAGTATTTTCCTTTGGTTCGGAGTTTTATTGAAAAAAATCAAGGGACCTTAGAAGACGCCAGAGATACTTTTCAAGATGGAGTAATTGCGGTATATGAACAGGTGATCAATGGTACCTTTAAAGGAGAGAGTACCATTAAAACCTTTTTATTTGCGATTTGTAAAAAAATCTGGTGGAAGCGTTTGGGGAAGGCCTCTACGCGCTATGAGGTTTTTGGAAAAGATACCGATTTTCGGCTGGAAGAGGAGTTGGTAGTAGATACCATGATTGCCAATGAAAAGTCGAAAAAACTAGCAGACCTATTGAGTCAACTAGGAAAAGATTGTCAAAAAATACTATTGCTTTTTTATTACGAGCGCAAAAGCATGAGCGAAATTGCAGAAGCCATGCAATTGGCCAGCGCGGATGTGTCTAAAAATAAAAAGAATCGATGTTTGAATAAACTCAGAAAAATCAGTGGACCTACTATTCAATTTTAACCCGTTTTACCAAATTACAATGGCCGATAAAAATAATTTTTACGAAGAGCTAGACGATTTTATTTTTGGACGTTTGGAAGCAGCAAAGGAAAAGAAATTTCGAGAAGCTTTGGAGGCGGATTCGGAATTGGCCAAAGCTGTGAGTCTAAGAAAAGATTTGCATGATGGCATGAAAGAAGGAGGACGTAGAACATTGAAAAAGGAATTAGGAGGTATTTATAAAGAATTATACGAACCCCAAAAAGAAGCCAAAGTAAAAAAAATGATCCCCTGGCGTCAGCTACTCCTGGTCGCTTCTATGGTTTTATTTGGACTCTTTGCTTGGTGGTTTTGGCCGCAAGCCACACAAAGTCTCGATCCAATTTTGGCAGAACATTATCAGCCCTTTAATCTAGTCTTGGCTCAAAGGGGAAAACCTGCGGACAAAGAAATCAACCAAGCTGCTCAATTGTATCACAGCAAAAATTATAAAGCCGCTATCCCGATATTAGAAAACGCATTGAAGGACTCCGCCAACGAAGATCTCCATGCCCAACTCCGCTTGGCACTCGCCATCGCTCGCTTTGAAAACGGCGATACCGAAAAAGCTTTCCAGCCCTTACATCAAATTATCGAATCCAATGATCTTTTTCTAAGCGATCAGGCGCGATGGTATCTTTCTCTCTTTCACCTCCAATTAGATCAGAACGAATCTGCCATCCCCTATCTGGAATTTTTAGCGAATAAAAATGGCGCGGATAAAAACGCAGAAGCTAAAGGAATTCTAAAGCAATTAAAATAATTTCTGCCTTTCTGCTTACCTTCTTCCAGTCATCCGTACTATACTACTGACGCACATTGAGAGCATCTTTTTAGTACAAGATGAAAACCTTTCTTTCCAGTAACAATAACAAATTTTGACGTTCTAAAATTTTTGAAAAATGAAATTTCTCTGTAAGGGGATTTACTTTTTTCAATTGGCAGTATTGCATTTTTTAAAGAAACGATTCGATTGAATTACTTCTTTAAAAGCAATAGGCCTATGGCGTATACCTTATTTGTTATTGTCCAATAAGCTGCAAGAGTATAGACAACGGTCGCTCTTGCGCTTATTTTTTTTAGAACGTTTTGAGTAAAGATTTCCGGGCTATTTAATGTAGAAATACTTGGCTGAGCAACAAAAGAAAAATATAAAAAAAAGCAAAGAAAACAGATTTACAAATTCTTTTTTAACCAAAAAATATAGATCATGAAAAAAATTACTAAAGCATTAATTTTGTTTTGCTTGGCCTTGGCGGTTAACGTCCAGGCGCAGCAAATAATTTTTGAAAACTTTGAAAACGGTGACCCGTTCACCGCGAATAATGTTGCTACAGGATATGGTGTAGCCAACAGTAGCACTTGTGAGAATCCGAATTATATAATAGGTGCCAATCTCAATTCAATTTGTAATGTATTCCCAAATACACCAGCCACTAATCCGAATCCGGGTAGTTGTATGTCAACCAATGAGGACGGTAGCGATCCTACGTCTAGATTGCTTTATAGCCAAACTGGATTGACATTAGACCCTGGTCTTCATGTGGTCCGATTTAGAACGGTCCAACGGGAAGGAGCGTTCAATCCTCCTCATTTTGTAGCAAACACATTAGTGGCTGGTGTTTTATTTGATGGAGGTACAAATATTTTTTCACAACAAGTAAGTCTACCATTGAATACCAATAGTTGGGTAGGGCAAACTTTGCTTTTAAATCCCACCACGCCCACTTCGATTTTTGGACTTACGGTAATGAATCCACAACTCAATGGAGATTTTGCAATAGACGATATTGAACTATGTGCTCCGAGTGTCGAATTGACCACCATTTATCCTGACCGCTGGTGTATGGAAGAGGATGTTAATATTTGTGGAGTGGTAGAAGCTTGTGAATTTCTTGATCATGTTGAACTTCGAATTGGTCGAAATAATCAAGTGCTATTTACTTTAGATGTAAGCGTAAATCAAGATGGAACATTCTGTTACACCTCACCGAATGGGGAGGAATTGTTTTCCTTGGGACTCCAACCAGGACGATTTTATGATGTGGTTCCAGTATTAGTTTTAAATGATCCCAATCAGACAACAGTGATTGGAGACTCTCATGTGGATGGACTCAATAATGATTGTCGGGTACGCGGACAAACGGAAGCGTCCGCTATTATGAATAAGTCAATTACGGATGAGGTAAATGATTTCAATACCTTTTGCGAAGGGGATCCCATATTTTTTCACGGAACAGCAGAGCAAAGTGACCGTTTCTTTGTTGGTGTACAAAGAAGACTGACTGGGAGTTCAAATGCTCCTTGGAGTTGGGTTGGTGGAAAACAGGAAAACTATGACTTTGACGGTGCTCATTATGATTTGACCAATGAATTTAATTTTGAAGTGGGCTATGAATACCGAGTTACTTTTGGCATAATGGATTTGCCCAATTGCATTGGCTGGACACCGGTGGTCAAAACCTTCGATATTGTTAATTGCTGCGCCATTGAACCAATTGGACACTCTCCTTTTCCAACCTGCACCTATGAGGGACATGTATTTACGATGGATGTGTTCTTTAATGAGACCATAACGGAAGATGATATTTCCTTGATTTATTCTACCTCACCCAACTTTGAACTTTTATCAACTTCCATTGATATTAGCCAACCTTCCGGTGCGACCACTATTAGTTTAACTTTTGAATCCCGAGGTTGCTCTTGTGATGGTGATATGCTTAGTTTTGATATTCGACTCGTCGGCTGTGAAAAAAACATTTGGATCATGTCGGAAAATATTCCTTGTTGTGAATCAGAATGTTCCGAAATTGATATAGAATATCTGGAAGTAGTTGGAGCTTGTGAAATTTTAAACGGAGCAATTTCTTATCCTTTCGAAGGTGCTTTGGATTTAGTTCCAGGAACGGAGATTATTTCGATTACTCCTCAAACGACCAATGGCCTTTGCCCTACCCGAACCATTGCTTTTGAATATGAAGTGTTCAATAATACAGTGATTTTCTCCGGTACGGTACAGTCCTTAAATCCGAATTGTAGCTGGGGAGATGTTGAATTACTCATTGAAACGGACGTGGCTTGTTGTACATTTATTCTGCCAATTAGTTATCCGCTGTGTAAAATTGGAAGGTGCTTGGAAAATCAACCAACGCTCCAATCCTTATGCAGTAGCCAATTGACGATAGCTGTTCCAAATGCATCAGGCGGAGCTACGGTTACCAATAATTTAACCGGTCAAACTGCTTCCTATGCTATCGGAACCGTTCAGTGTGTGTCACATGTTTCGTCTAATGGCACTGTGGTTACTTATCCATGCGATGGATTTGTTTACAACTTTAATCTTAACTGCGCCCAACTGGAAGATCCAGAAGCTTCCAAGTACGACATCACCATTACCATAGGAAAATGTCAATACCGATTTGTCGGAGATTTTTGTAACCCATTTAATTGTGGCGTTAGTGAAGTCACGAATGGTGGTTCGGAAGATCGCGGTGTTGATGTAGAAAAACGGAGTGTAGATCGGGAGATATCCATTCACCCAAGTTTGATCAATGGCTCTGTAGATTATCTAAAGGTGCTTGTTCCTCAAGCGACCGAAAGTACAAGACTAGTTATTTACGATGTACAAGGAAGAATTATTCGCCAAGAGCAACTGAGTGGTTCTTCTTCTGAGCTTTCTATTTCCAATTTAGGAAATGGATTATACTTCGCGATCATTTATGAAAATGGCCAACAAATTCATCAATCGAAATTAGTCGTTTCCAAATAATTAATCAACCAATAAGTAAGTAAGTGCTTGAGGAAAAATGTAAGAACACTCAAGCACTTACTTTAAATGATTTTTTAATAACAAAAAAAATATAATTATGAATGTTTTTAAAACTCCACTTCTCTTTCTCTTTTTTCTGAGTTATGGCTTTCTCCATGCGCAACATACATGTGGAATTATTGAGGCTGTGGCCGTAGATAAACGAAGCGCCACGGAAAGAGCTCTTAATCATTGCTTTGAAGTGTACGAAGTACAAGAGGCCTGTACTCCAGTATATGTGAATGTCAATGTGCATTATTTTTTAGATGACCATTGTGAAGGCCTCGTTAGCGTAGATCCCAGAGAAGATGTACCGGAATCAACTACAGCGGCTCTTGCCCGGGCAGAGCAGTTGATCAGCGAAACGAATGCTTATACCGCAGGATTAGTGAGTGATCAATGGGGGCAAGTTACGCATGGTGTTCAAGACACAGAACCCAAATGTTTACCTGTTCGTTTTGCTTTGGCTGGAGTGAGATTCCATTGTGATACGGATGCTCAATTGGTAGGTGAGACCCTTTCAGAATTAAGCCCTTATACGGTAAATGGAGCTACGGAAATCAATGTGTTTATCACCGACATTAGTACAACTGCCAACGGGGTGGCTGTACTTGGAGGATCAGAACTATCGGTAGAAAATTTTGAGCCTTCTAATCTTTTACATGAAATTGCCCACAATCTGAGTGTCCGCCACACCTTTAGTCCCGGTGAAAATTGCCCGGATACCTGGGACGAAGAATGGGAATGGGATACAGATGGCGATGGTGTTGGTGATGTATCGGTTAATGCATGTTGGGATGCTAGTCCTGATTATCAAGGCCAAGATGCCTGTGATACGGAAATTTTTGCGACAGAACATCCTTGTTGTGATTGGTTTAACCAAAACAATAACATCATGGGTTATGGTCAATGGGCATTGAGTGCAAACAGTGCAGCTGTTACTCCTTGCCAGGTAAATCAAATGTTGGTAGAATTGTCGGAAGAGAAATGTGACTATATCGAGTACGTAGATGGGTGCCCACCGCCCAAAGCCAACATCAATGAATTCCTCACCGGATTCGATCCTGCTTTATGTCGCTATTGCTTTACTCTGAGCGCTAGTTTTGATGAGACTCTTTATGACATCGTGATCACCGATGCTGCTGGAAATGTAAAACTCAATACAGGACATATTTATGGCCAAGCTGGAAAGTATTGTTTAGTCTCTAGAAGTACAGGTAAAAATGGAGAATTGTATTGGCAAAACAATCTTATGCCAGAAGTCCCTTACACCTTGGAGTTAACCGTACAAAATGACTGTGGGGAAACAGAAGTGGAAACGATCGATTTTATTTTACCTCCTCCTTGCTCCGGACAAATCGAAGGACCCAACGTGGTGTTCCTCTTAGGTGGAATAACGCCGAACCCTGCATCAAGTTTTGTAAATGTTGAACTAGAGGTGAGTGGAAGTGGATTACTCAAAGTTTATGGGAGTCACCCCACTAGCTTAACGAGCTATGGCCTAGTGTATGAAGGATACTTAGAAGAAAGTTTTACGAGTCCAATCCAATTGGACATCTCGGAATTCTCCACCGGCGTCAATACCCTTTTGTTTGAATACAATGGCCAATTGAT
>CALLVY010000687.1 GCA_938015925.1 uncultured Saprospiraceae bacterium | reverse complement strand
CAAAGTGCGATGCAAACATTGAGTTTTTTAGTTTAACAAAATGCTAAATCAGGGCTCATACAAAAGGAAAAAGGATAAGCGAGTACCAATGGAGAAATATCCATAAAAGAAAAAGAAAATGAATTTTATTATAGCATATTTTAAGGGAATTTGGCACGTGATGAAAAGCGGCAAAGTCGTGGTGATCCATTACCTGGCTTTATTGATTTTGGCGCTATTGGCTACCTTGCCATTTATGAGATTGATGGATGCCAAAGTAGGAAACTCTATGGCGATCGAAAAATTATTGCCTGATTTTGATTATACCGTTTACAAAGATTTTGTCAACGCGACGGGGGTCGACTCTGCTTTTGCGGCTATCGGAAACATGGGAATCGGATTGCTGGTTTTATTTTTTATCCTCTCCATTTTTCTGACGGGAGGTGTTTTAAAAATTTATAAAAATGCACCGGAACGGTTTAGCCTGCAATCCTTTTTTGCTGGTTGTACTTATTATTTTTGGCGACTGCTGAGAATGACCATTTATTTTTTGATGGTACATGTCGCGGTAGGAGCGCTGTTTTCCTTTATCTATACCAAAATGATTGGCGGTGGCTTTGATGACTTTGGAAGTGAAGTTGGTTATATAGATGTGATTATTAAAGTTGGTGCGGTTTACCTTTTCGTTGCGGCTTGGTTTTTTATGGTACACGATTATGCCAAAATTGATATGGTGCATAGAGATCGAACGCTGATCACGCGTTCCTTTTGGGGAGCCTTTCCTTTGGTTTTGAGAAATTTCTTCAACACCCTTTTGCTCTATATGCTCAATGCCTTGACTTTTGCCGGAATAGTTGTTCTGTATTTTTACTTAAGTAAAATGATCATGACCGATACCCCACAAGGCATTGCCTTGGCTTTGGTTTTGGGACAAGCTTTTGTCATTGCCAGGATAGCGGTGCGATTGCTCAATATGGCTAGCGCGACTTTGGTATACAAAGGCATCATGGCCAAGCGGAATAAGAAAATACGATTGGCGGAAGAAGCAGAAGAAGCTCGCTTGCAAGCCATTAGAGATGCAGAGGAAGAAGCCATCCGGATGAAAAAAGCAGCAGCAGATGCCGAGTATCAAGCCAATATCGCTGCTCGCAAAGCGAAGCTCGCAGGAGAAGCGGCAGCGGCATTGGGCACCAGCCAAATCGCAGAGATGATCCAAACAGAAACCGAGCAAAACCTAGTTGATACCGATAGCTCCATTTCGACCGAAAACCCGATCGCCGATATTCCACCCACCGAGCGAGATGCTTTAAATGTCGTAAAACCTCCTTCGATTATAACCGATCTGTTTGACGAAGAAGAGTGATTTTTTACTCGCTGGCCCAAAGCCCTAAAGGCGCTCTAAATCATTTCGAGGAGCATCTTTAGGGCTTTTTTTATTATATCTACTATCCGCTAATAGTATTCGAACATTTCCCCGCCAATTCTTCATATATTTAAAAATCTCCGCAGCAGATTGTTTGCCTATTTCGTTTATTTGAATACTACACATTAAATAGCGATCTTGTGAAGATTTCCAGATGCTTTGATTTTGATTCGCTTTTCAAGCATTTTATCTGAATTAATAAAATGAAAAAAATACTACTTTTCCTTCTACTACACTTCCTCTTTAATCCAAACGGTGAGGCTACCCATATTAGATCTGGCGAAATTACTTATACCCAGATTGATGCCACGACGATAGAGGCTACCATTCTCACTTACACCAACGTCAATAGTGCCTCCGCAGATCGAGATAGTCTGACCATTTGTTGGGGAGATGGGACTTGTGAAAAAATTGCACGAACCAATGGCCCTGTAGGCTCTAGTGACGTACCCAATGGAGAAATCCTGGATCATGATTATAAAAAAAATGAATACACGAGGTCGCATCAATACGCCACCTTGGGGAACTATACGTTATCCATGTCGGACCCTTCTCGGAATAGTGGCATACTCAATATCCTTTTGGCTGATAATTTTGCTTTTTACATCGAGACCGAGGTGTTCTTATCGGAATCTTTGAATCATTCTCCATTCAATTTGCAAGCACCCATAGATATCGGTTTTGTCGATGTTCCTTTTATGCATCTGCTAAATACCATCGACCTAAATGGAGATAGTATTTCTTTTCAGATGGTGCGACCATTGTTCGCTAATGGCCAGCCGGTAACTGGATATTTCGATTTGACAGACATTAGTCCAGGTCCGAGTAATAAGGTAAACTTCAATGAAAAAACGGGACTCCTGATGTGGGAAGCTCCGCAAGATGCCGGCGAATATAATATTGCGATTGAAATAAAAACTTATCGCGATGGAGTACTGAATGGTCGAATGATCAGAGATATGTTGATCTTAGTTTTTGAGGAAGAAAATCAACGGCCACTTTTGACTTCGCCCACGGTTTCTTTTAATGAAGAAGTGGTACCGGTAGAGGTAGGAGATACGATACGGGTGAGTTTGGAAGCGGAAGATTTGGATGTTGGGCAACAAATTAATATCAGTTCTACCAGTGAATTGTATTCTTATAACAGTGACCCGGCACTTTTTGATGTCACCTATGTTAATGAGCAAAGGGGAAGTGCACTATTTACTTGGGTGGTAAAAGCCAATGAGCTTCGAGACCAGGCTTATCAAGTTGTTTTTAAGGTACAAGATAATTTAGGTGCAGCAAGTTATTTGGAAGTGCGGTATAAGGTCAATAGTTCGCTCAGTACAAAAACGCTAGATCGAGAAAATACAAAATTGAAAATTTTTCCCAACCCCTCCAATAGCTTTCTTCTCGTAGAGGGCCTCGAACAAGAAATTACAAATTATACCATTTGGAATCGATTAGGGCAGGTTTTACAAAATGGAAAAATAGAGCGCAATCGACAATTAGATCTTCGCAATATTCCTACAGGATTTTATTATCTACAGATTGAAGGCAAGGGAGGCTATCCTTTCGTAGTGGAATAAGGCGACATATTTTGGATTTGCAAAAGCAAAACACTTCTAAAAAATGTGGAACGAAAAATTAAAAACCTACGATGCTTTAGTACCGTGTAACAAAAGTTAATGAATGTTTTGAGCCTTGAATTTTTATTCTAATCGAGGAACGCTCGGACCCTAATAGCCTGAGCTATTAAGGGGAATGAGTGAACGATCCCGCAGGGGCAAGTGCGACAGCGCTT
>CALLVY010000686.1 GCA_938015925.1 uncultured Saprospiraceae bacterium | reverse complement strand
AAATAAATTTCAATTATTTTTCGTTTGACAAATATTATATCTAATGATTAAAAAAATACGAAATTAGCTGAGAATCTTGTACTTTTAGATGCTAATTATCTATATAGCTTTCTAATAAAACTCATCTATACTAAAGACGGCCCTTATTCAGATCCGTCTCACCACATTTTGCACCATTTTTGAATTACATCCATTGGTAAAGAATATCTGATGATATTTTTTAAACAGTTATTGGCTGTTTAAAAGGATATTTCAGGCATTTTTTACAACAGGAAAGGATCAATTGAGGTTATTCCTCCACGAGATAGCTGATACTATAACGTATTAGCACTTAACGAAGTTATAAAATTGCATGATAATGAAACGTTTAAAGACATTTTTCACATTAGTCCTTGTAGTCATTGCGTCTGTATCTTTCGCTCAGTCCAAAGTGCTGTCGAAAGCGAATAAGTTTTACAAGAATAAAGAATACGCAGCAGCGATTCCGCTTTATGAGAAAAGTTTGGAAGAAAAGCAGAGTGTATCTGTACAGACGAAATTGGCTTATTGCTATAAATCTGTCAACCAAATCGATAAAGCAGAAAAACTGTATTCGGATATTGTATACGCAGATAAGCCTAAACCAATCACCTTTTTCTATTACGGAGAATCTTTAATGCGAAACGGAAAATACGCCGCGGCCAAATTTTGGTTTGAAGAGTATTTGAAGAAAAAACCAAACGATCCTCAAAGCTTGCGAATGATAGAGTCTTGTGACAAAGTCAATTTGATCAAACCATACTTTGGCAACTATGTCGATGTGCTTCCTTTTTCTATGAACTCAGAATCGGATGACAATGCGCCAGTTATGCTGGACGACCAAATGGTTTTTTGCTCCGATAGAAAACAAAAGATCAAATTACTCAAACAAAAATCTGGCGTTACAGGTAGAGATTTTATCAGCTTATACCAATCTCAGAAACAAGCAGATGGCAGTTTTACAGAGCCCACTTCTTTCTCTGCCAAGATCAATGGCTTAAATAAAAACACCGGACCCATTTCTTTTGATGGAAGTGGAACAACCGCTATTTTTTCTCGAAATGGAGATGTCGCCAATAAAGCAGGAGCTTATACCCTTCAATTATATTCTGCGGTAAGAGAAGGAACCAAATGGAAGAATGTAGAACTTATTAATTTCTGTAAACCTTCTTTTAATTATATGCACCCTGCGATTTCGCCAGATGGTCAACTATTATTTTTTATTTCTGATCGAGCTGGCGGAGCTGGAGGAACAGAAATTTACCAATCAGAGAAAAAGGCAGATGGTACTTGGACGAAACCTGTCAACCTAGGAGATATTGTAAATACATCAGGGCATGAAGGTTTTCCTTTTTATGATACAGAAGGACGATTGTTTTTTAGCTCAAAAGGGCATATTGGCTTTGGTGGCTATGATGTCTTTTTTACCACTTTAGATGATTTGGGCAATTGGACAAAACCTGTAAATGTTGGTTTTCCAATCAATAGTTCTTCTGATGATATTTCTATTTATGTAGATAAAGGTGGAGAATCAGGAATGTTTACTTCAGGAAGGTCTGGAACAAGTGATGATATTTTTCTTTTCCAAAAAGGAAGTGATACGGAGGAGCCAATGGCTAGCCCGGTAAGTGTAAGTACACCAGCTCCTGTAGAAACAAAGCCTGTTGTGGAAACGGTTGCGGAGGTAGTTAAGCAACCAGAAATCATAAAAGAAGAAGTCGTTGTGGAGCCAGTAATTAGTCGACCTGAAGTAGAAGTAGAAGAACCACTTCTTACAGATATTATTGCAGAGCAAGCAGAAGTACCTGTTGTAGAGAATGCTATTCCAGAAACGATTACCAGCAATGAAATGCCAGAACCAGTGGAAATGGAAATCCCTAGAGTAGAAGTAGCGGAACCTATTGCTGTTGAAGAAACTTTGCCGAAAGCAGAAGTGCAAAATACTACAGAGAAAAGCATTGCTAAGGTTAAGAAAAAGAAGAATAAAAAACAGAAGAAAGCAAAGAAAATCAAAGAAGCTAAAGAGGTCATCGTTGCCGAAGTAGAAGTTGCTGAACCTGCACAAAAAGTAGAAGAAGGGGTGGAAGTAACAGCGGTAGTGGAAGTCGAAGAAATAGTTGCGGAAGCACCGGTCACGATGGAAGTAGAGAAAGAAGAATCGTTGACGGAAATGATTGCAGAGATGAGTCGTACGCCTTCTGTAGAAACGGAAGCGCCAGTAGAAATAGAACTGGAAGCGCCAACAGAAATCATCGCAAGCGAATTGAATACAGAATCAATAGCAGTTGATGAAACACCAAAAGGTGGATCTGATATTATGGAACCCGCTCGTCTCAATACCAATCCAGAGATGATAGAAGAAACTCTAGTTATCGAAAAAACGGATATGGCTACAGCGGTGACTTTGGCGCCAGGAAGTGCGCTTGCGGAATTTGATGGAGACTTGAGTAGTAATAATATTTCTAATGACCGACCTTATAAAATTCCGAGTGTAGATTATGATTTTAATGGTACAGAAATCAATCAGAATTTGATGCTTGCACTCGATCAATTGGCCATGATTCTAAATACGCATCCGACTGTTGAAATTCAATTGGAAGGACATACTGCGAGTTTTGGAAACAGCAATAAGAACCAACAATTGTCGGAGAAGCGTGCTCAATTGGCTGCGGGTTATCTGATGGAAAAAGGAATAGCAAGTCACAGAATTACACCGAAGGGATTTGGAGAAACCAAATTGCTCAATGAATGTGTAGATGGCATTTTATGTTCTATGGATCAACACAAAGTGAATGAAAGATTGGAGGTAAAAGTAGTACGCCATTAATACTTGATGAAGTCCTAAGTACAGGATGTACTATAAATATGGGACTGAAAAAATTAGAAAGCCTGGTATCTTTTAAAAAAGGTATCAGGCTTTTTGTTTTGAAAAAAAATCAGGGGACGACTAAGGTTAAGCTTTTTTCAAGCAAGCTAAATTCCACAGGGGTTTCTCCCAAGAATTCTCCATCTACTTCCACCAAGGTCGCTTCATCACCTACAGATTCTACTCTGATTTTTTTAGCATAAAAAGTATCGGTTTGTTGGAGCTTGCCAATCGTACCGGTATAGAGTCGATAGGTATTTAGTAAGATCCCTAGTTTTGAAATATTCCGAATCAAGGTTATTGCAAAGCGACCATCATCGGGTTGGGCATGAGGAACAAAGCGCATGCCTCCGCCAGAATAGCGACAGATACCAGCATGGATGGTATAATAAACTTCTTCCAATTCCTGACCATCGAAAACGACTTTGGCTTTTTTTAGAGAGTACTGAGCAAGGCATTTAAAAACGAGGTAGAAATAAAATAATTTATTACCCACTTTCCCCTTTTGCGATTCTGCGATCCGTGCAACAAAAGCATCATACCCCATCCCTGCAACATTAGCAAAATACCTGGATGCTGTTTTTCCTTCCGCTTGATAGTGGACGAGACCGATGTCCTGAACGCTTGTTTTTCCTTTTTCTATCATCGTCATCCAATGATCCAAACGCCTGGGAATTTTATGGGTTTTGATCCAGTCATTGCCGGTGCCGATGGGAAGTAAAGCATAAGTGACCGCAGTACAGGGAATGGCTTTTTGGAGTAGAATACCATTGATGACTTCATTATTGGTTCCATCTCCACCAACAGCAATGATTTTTGGATAACCTTTTTCAATGGCTTCTTTGGCCAATTGGGTCGCATTTCCTGGTCCAGTAGTTTTTACCGCAATATAAGACCAAGAGCGAGCATCCATTTGGGCTTGTATCTTAGGCCAATCACGATTTACCCGACCACTACCTGCGGTTGGATTGATGATAATGAACCAAGTTGAATCTTTAGTCATGTAGTGATTAAAAATTTTTTATTGGGTTGAATGAAGAAGCCATTTTACTTTTCGTCGAAAAATAGGGGAAACCATCAATTTTTCCTCATATTTAGTGTTTTTATTCAGATTCCTTGGATTATTCCAGAGATTTTGATGGACCCTTTTCCAAAACCTAACAAGATGAGTATTCTTCGTCTAGAGCAAGTTGTCAAAACGTACCAAAATCATGTGGCTGTCGATCAGGTTTCCTTTAGTATACCAGAAGGAACGATCTTTGGTTTGCTAGGGCCAAATGGAGCGGGGAAAACGTCATTGATTAGAATTATTACCACGATTATCCGAGCAGATTCCGGAGCGGTTTATTTTAATGGAGAAAAATTGAATAGCAAGCATCCTTCTCAAATTGGATATATGCCGGAAGAGCGGGGTTTGTACCGCAAGATGAAAGTTGGAGAGCATTTGGTTTACCTGGCGCGATTGAAAGGGCTTTCCAAAAAAGCAGCTTTAGCAGCTTTGGATTATTGGATGGATCACTTTGGGATTAAAGATTGGTGGAACAAGAAGGTAGAGGAATTGTCGAAAGGGATGCAACAAAAGATTCAGTTTATTGCCACGGTGATTCACGAACCTCCTCTACTGATTTTGGATGAGCCTTTTTCTGGTCTCGATCCGATCAATACGAATTTGATCAAAGATGAAATCGATGCTTTGCGGAGTCGTGGAACAAGCATTATTTTTTCTACCCATAGAATGGAACAAGTCGAGAAGATCTGTGAGAATATAGTTTTGATCAATCAGGGGCGCAATATCTTACAAGGAACGATGGAAGAAGTAAAGAATAGGTTTAAAGAGAATCTTTACGAAATTCAGTATAGTGGTATTTTACCTGAAGGCCTTTCTGAGAAAGTACATATTGTTCGAGAAGAAGCTCAATCTTTTACGGTACAATTAGATCAGGAATCGGACTCCTCTAGTCTCCTTCGTCATTTATTGGGCAATCACATCCAAATTGTCTCTTTCAATGAAATTTTACCCAGCCTAAATGAGATTTTTATCCGTCAGGTCGGAAATGATTTCAAGGAAGAAATAAGTTAAAATGCCTTTTCCCAAAATGGCAGATTGGTACAAATAAATCTTTTTTGCTTACCCGTATTGTGACAGAAGACTGCGATAGGCGTCTAATATATCAAATACTCGAATGGATGAATGTTTTGTATGGAGACCTATTCTAATGCTTTCCAATATTCTAAGTTGAGTACGATTCCGTCAAGCTTCTATTTTGTTGGTGCTGTTTTTGAAGTGAATAAGTTGTTTACGATGTCCTTTCTTCAAGAAATTTTAGATTAAGTCATCTTATTCAGCTCAAGTCAAGCGATTTTACCCGCCCTCGGAAGTTTTGGTGAATGAAAGTCAAGTGAATTTGAAAGCCTAAGAGCCCCAAACTTATAGATTAAAACTTCGCTATAAGCCCGATCAATTTCTATAAAAAGCCTTTGTTTAGCAAAAAAGCAGATAAGTCTGCATCCCTCTTGAAAAAAAACACGTAAGTATATTGAAATAAAAAGAGAGATGAAAAAGTCAAATTTTGTTTTAGCGACCACTTAAAAGTAGGATCATCATAGGATGATTTTTCCTTATATAATAAGGGGTACAGCACTTTTTTGAACTTTTATTAGACTTCGTTTATAGCAGAATTGTATTGATTTTAAAATAAATAAACAAAAGAGGATTTGATAGATTTTTCTTTTATTTAATCTTAGCCTATGGCGCAAACCATTTAGGTTATGTACCTTTGAACTTGAAAAGAATACCCGATGTACGATATTATACTAAGTTTTATTACCGCCTTTGTCCTAACCTATTTTGCGATCCCATCAATTATCCATATTGCGAGGGTCAAAAATCTATGTGATGAACCTGGAGAAAGACGGTCTCATACCGTAAGTACTCCTTCGCTTGGTGGCATTGCTATTTTTGCTGGTGTTATATTTTCTATCGTCTTATGGACGCCTTTTAATTTCTTTGGAGATCTCCAATATATTTTATGCTCGTTTATCATCATCTTTCTTATTGGAGCAAAGGATGATATCTTACCAATGGCACCGAATAAAAAGCTAATCGGACAAGTATTGGCTGCTACCATTCTCGTAGTCAAATCCAATGTAGTACTTACTAGTCTTTATGGTATTTTTGGTATTTATGACTTACCGATGGTGGTGAGCTATGCCCTTTCGATCTTTACGATATTGGTTATTATCAATGCCTTTAACTTGATTGATGGAATCAACGGTCTTTCAGGAAGTATCGGATCTCTCATTTCTCTATTATTAGGAACTTGGTTTTTAATGATCGATCAGGTAGAGTTAGCGATTGTGGCTTATTCTCTGGCGGGTGCATTATTTGCATTTTTGAAATACAATTTTACTCCTGCCAAAATTTTCATGGGAGATACCGGAGCCATGCTGATCGGTATTATTTGTGCTATTCTTTCGATCAAATTTATCGAACTTCATAAAGGATTATTACCCGGAAACCCATATGCTTTTCAAGCAGCTCCAGTAGTCGCTATCGGCGTAATGATCTTACCTTTATTTGATACCCTGCGCGTATTTATTACCCGCGCGCTAAATGGTAAATCTCCATTCTACCCTGACAGAACTCATATCCATCACCTATTGATTGATTTTGGATTCTCTCACATGCAAGCCACAGGGGTTTTGGTGATTGTCAATATTGCTTTTATTGTCTTAGCGTACACGCTTGATGGTATTGGAGCAATCAATTTATTGATTGTAATCCTAAGCGTTGCATCTTTCCTTTCTGCTGGATTATACTACAGTGTATCTCGCAAAAAACGATTGAAAACGACCTAAGGAAATATTCAAATCAAATCTATTCATGCAATCTTATCTACTCGTTTTTTTGGGCGGTGGTCTAGGCAGTATTTGTCGCTATGGGATTGCACATTTCTTGGAACAACAGCAATACCATTTTCCTTGGGCTACCTTCTTAGCCAATGTCCTGAGTTGTCTTCTTTTGGGAGCACTTGTTGGACTAAGTACGAGAGAAGGCTTTCCTAACCCTGCAAGATTTTTATTGATCACTGGCTTTTGTGGTGGCTTCTCCACTTTTTCTACATTCACCAATGAAACCTATCAACTCCTGTTGAATGGCGATACCGCTTATGCGATGGCCAACATCGCAGGAAGTATCCTGGTTTGTCTCTTCTGTATTTTTGTGGGATTGAAATTGGTTGCTTGATTAGAGAGAACCAATTTTGTAAATCACCTAAAGTTTTGTCTACAGGATATAACAAAGGCAGACCTCAATTTGAAGCCTGCCTTTGAATGAAGAATCCAATAATGGAATCCATTGCTTGATTGCTTTTTTACTAAGACTCGCGAATTCCCATTCACGATCCACCTTTCTATAACAATCCTTTGATTCGATTATACTCCGTTTTGTTGGTGCTGTTTCCACGGCAACCCATTCCCTTTGCCCGCGCTTCGATTTCTTGTACTCGATTATCTGGGTTAGGATGGGTGCTTAGAAATTCTGGAGGAGAACCCGCTCCGCCAATCTTTTTGAAAAAACCTGCAGCACCTGCTGCATTATAGTCGGTTCCACAAAGATAACGAACGGAGTATTCGTCCGCTTCCGTTTCATGGGTTCTACTAAATCGTAAACCAACGATTCCTCCAACGACCTGTTTTACCGCTTCTTTCTCGCCAATCGCTGCACTCAATAATAAATCAAGAGCTCCCGATTTGGTCATTTGTTTGGTAGAGTGTCTTTGATCGGCGTGGGCAATCTCATGTCCCATTACTCCAGCCAATTGATCTTCCGAATCAAGGTATTTGATCAGGCCAGTGTAGACGTAAATATATCCGCCAGGGGTCGCAAAGGCATTGAGTGTTTCGATGTCGTCAATGATTTTGACTTGCCATTTGAAATTATTTCGATTGACGACTTTTCCGCTATTCAAAATTTTATTGGTGATCTTTCGAATGTAGCGGTATACATCTTCATTCCCTTTTTCTTTTAAAATGGGAAACTGCTTTGGATCATTGGCAATTTCCTGACTGACTTGTAAGCCGAGGTTGATGTCATCTTCAATGGTAAAGAGGTTGACATTATTAACCGTCTTTTTGGTGAATTCACAGCCCACCAATATTAAGCTCAAGACGAGGCCACTCAATAAAAACAATTTTTTGTACATCATAATCAGTGTTTTAGACTATCAAAAGAATATTTGTTTTGGTCAGGGTTAGCGTTTTGTTAAACTTGTTTTATAAGACCTTTAGGACAAACCTTTGTAAGTATTTTGTACCAGTCAGTGTGCTAAGGCCTCTAAAATTTTCCGATAGATCGGTGTTTTTTTTGAAAGACAAATATACTTTATGTAAAACGATTTTAGATTTGTTTTTCGTCTCTATCTTAGAAACAGACCAATTGTTAGGCTTAATCCGTCCCAGATTTACAAAAAAGGAGGTTAAAAGCCTTTAACCACTCGTTAAACCTTCGTTAAAGATGGTAGACTTAGTGGAAATTAATATTTATAATCTGCTAATTACTATAGAGTTGCAGAAAAAGTGGCAAAAATACACGAAAAGAGAAAGTAACTTTGCCTACTCTGTATGGGTCTAAATAATTGAAAGCTAGCAATAAAATTGTAATTTTGACAGTCTATATTCTAGTTAATTACTTACCCGTTTGTAAAACCATTTTGATTGAACCCAGTCCACACTTTGATGGGCACAATAAATTGATTATGATTAAGAAAGCAGTATTCGCATTGACCTTTGTATTTTTTACGGCCTTAAGCGTACAGGCTCAGAAAATCGCATCTGTAGACATTAATAAAGTACTGGAAAGCCAACAAGAATACATCAGTGCTCAGGCACAATTGGACGAATTGGCTTCTAAGTGGAAAAGAGAAATTGAAGTAGAATACGATAAAATTAAAGGGCTATACAACCGATACCAGGCTGAACAGGTTCTTTTAAGTGAAGAAGTCAGTCGTCAGAAGGAAGAAGAGATCATGAATAAGGAAAAGCAAGTGAGAGAAATGCAAAAAGAGAAGTTTGGCCCTGAAGGCGCTTTATTCAAAAAACGACAACAATTGATTCAGCCGATTCAGGATAGAGTGTACGAAGCGATTGAGACTTACGCCACTGAAAAAGGGTATGATTATATTTTTGATCGGGCCGGAAACTCTGGAATTCTCTTCGCCAATAATCGTTACGATAAAACAGAAGACATTATTGGCGAATTGAAATAAAACAAGCAGGCTCCTTTTAGGGTAAAGAACTATACGAAGCCTAATAAACTATTTTTTATCAATACTAAATACTATTTTTGTGTTCCCTTTTATAATCGGGTACCAATAGAGAAACTTTAAACTAAATAAATAATGAAGAAAATTATCAAGATAAGCATGATGTTGGCCGCCTTTTTCATGATCAACATGGAAGCAACGGAGGCTCAAAAATACGGATACATCAGTTCAGAAGCATTGCTTTTGGAAATGCCACAAGTAAAACAAGCAGATGCCAATCTGCAAACGATGATGACCCAATTTCAGAAGAAAGGCCAGGAAATGGTACAAGCATTACAGGCAAAAGAAGCCAATGCACTTCAGAAAAAAGAAAGAGGTGAATTATCTCCTGCCGAGGAACAAGCTCTATTAGCAGAATTGCAGGCAGAAGGTAAAAAAATTCAAGATTTTGAAGCGGAAGCAGCTGACAAAATGCAAAAGAAAAGACTTGAATTACTTGGACCAGTACAGACTCAGGTGCAAGATGCCATTTCAGCGGTTGCCAAAGAAAATGGTTACACGATGATTCTTGAAGCAGGAGTATTGCTTTTTGCAGAAGAATCTGCTGATGTAAGCAGCTTGGTAAAAGCGAAATTGGGAATATAAGGATTGCTTAAAGCAATTATTATAAACCTGTTATACCAAATATAAAATGCTTTAAAATGGGCTGATGATCATATGGTTGTCAGCCCATTTTCTGTTGAAAGCCCTTATTTGAGCATTTGACTGTATAAAATCTTATCTTTGTCTTCTCTTTCCTCTGTTTAACCCAATATTTATCAGCTAAATAGGAATATAGCCTTGGCTATATGGAGGAATTTTAAAGGAAACAAGAACATTGACGACCGTACTAGGATGATTACAGAAATTCACTATCCCGAAACATTGGCTCCAGAAAAACTGGATGAATACCTGGCTAGAGGCTGGTTTAGGATGGGGGCTATGATTTTTACCTGCCATTATCTTTGTTTTCACAATGAACTCTATTCTGCGGTTTGGGCTCGACTTCCCTTAGAGCAATATAAATTCCGCAAAAGTCTCCGTAAAATAATGAATCGCAATAGCGAGCAGTTCCAAACGGTGATCCGTCCAGCTATTTTTGATCAGGAAAAAGAAGATTTATACGAATTGCACAAGACCCGGTTTGAAGGCTACATTGCTCCTTCTCTTCGCGAATCTCTTTTTGGTAATGGAGATAAAGAAAATATTTACAATACCTGGGAGACTTGTATCTACGATGGAGACAAACTCATCGGCGCCAGTTTCTTTGACTTAGGTTCCGATAGCTTGGCAAGTATTATGGGTTTGTACGATCCTTCCTACGAGCGATTTAGTCTAGGCTTTTTTACCATGCTTTTGGAAATCACTTATGGTCAAGGCAAGGACATGAAATATTATTATCCGGGATATGTGGTTCCGGGTTATGGCCGCTTCGATTATAAATTGCGAATCGGAAATGTAGAATACTATAATGTCCGATCCAAAGAATGGTATCCTTACGAAGAAGTCGTCATTACCGAATTGCCTTCGGAAAAGATCCACACCAAATTAGGAGAACTCAAAACCGCACTGAACCAAAAAGAACTACCGCATCAGCAATTGGTTTATCAACTATACGATAAAAAATTATTCGGCTTTGAAGAAATGAAATACTATCGCGCACCGCTCTTACTGCGTTGTGCCATGAGTGCCGACAAACGCAAATGGCTGGTCGTTGATTTTGATTTCTTAAAAGACTGTTATCGCGTCTGCTTGGTTTCTCGTTTTGAAGAACCCCTCGCCTTTATCTACGACCTCTTCGACGATGTCGATGT
>CALLVY010000685.1 GCA_938015925.1 uncultured Saprospiraceae bacterium | reverse complement strand
CTTTAAAAAAGTACTAACGTTTGCTTTATGGAATAAATTTTAATTGGTGTAAGTTACGAATTGTTCTGCTGAAGAGGGGAGGGAAGTATTAAAAGGGAGAAGTTTTTTTAGTTTAATAAAGAAGGGCTATAAAAAGTTGATGCTAGATTTTTTTTCAAAAAAAACGGAAATGAATTATTGATAAAAAAAGATAAAAAAATCTGGACTAAATTCTGAAGAAATTGAGGGGAGTATCAATACTCAAACTGGGCTTCTTTTCAATAGCTTATTTAGGTATTTTTCTGATTGTCAAATGGTTGTATGTACACGTTGGGGTGGGGCTTTGTATTTTTATTGTTAAAAAGCCATAATATCCTAGGGTGAAAACTATCTAACAAATTTTCTCCGGCCAATAATTTTTCTTAACATTCAAGATTATGAATGCTTTAATAAGGCAATCATAATTACAAATGCCATTCTTTAGGCAGCATCAATATCTTCGATAACGATAGCTGTTATGGCGTTGGAACTGCCCGTTCCGCCTTTAATTTTTGACTGTTGAAGATTGTTTAGAACAATGCTTTGCTTTTGTACTTTGTGGAGTTTCATAATAATGATTTTTATATCCTTAAAGGTACAGTAAGTAAGACCACAAAGCTTGAAATCACTATATCTTCTGCACTATTAAAAAAAGGCAAAAAAACTAGAGCTTATTAGTTCTAAATACTGTAAATCAATCTATTAGACTTAAAATCAAAGACATGTTCGCATTGTACGAACTGGTCGGTTTATTGCCCAAATCGTTCCAGCCAACGTTTTCTGCAAAACTTAATGAACTCTTTCTTTTTTTGAGAACCCGTCCTGGGCTTTCTGAAAAGGAAGCAGCCAAGGCATTTCTAGGAAGTGCTAGTCGAAGTAAATACTTCAACAACTTAAAAAATGCACTCAAGAAGCAACTCATTGGTTATGTGGTGGTTTATCCAACAGTCTGGGCAAATGTGAAATACAAAAGGATATTAGAAGGAAGTTATAAGAGTTTTGCGACGTATAAAATTTTGTTATTAACAGGTAGTAGACAAGCAGCCATTGAGATTGCCAAGAGCTTACTTGTAGATATACAGAAAATAGAATTGCATGCCTTAATTTATGTTGTTGCTACAGACTTACAATTTCATTTTTCAGGGATCGAAAACTCTCCCCAAAAAGCAAAAATGTATGGAAAATTAGCAAGCCTCCAAGCTGAAATAGTGAAAGCGGAGGCAATGGTGCGAGATTATCATAGTATCGCTGGCCTGATCTGTAATACTCGCGAAAGTTTTACACCAACCATGATCGCACAATTAAAAGATGCAGAAAGGAATACTAAACCACTTTTGCGATTGGGTTCTAGTCAACTCAATCGACTCATCTATAATATTATTATTTCTCGATACATTGTAGAATATGACTACGTCAACATTATCAAATACAGTAATGAAGCTTTACAAAGTTTTCCAAAGGAACATCCAAACTATATCACCTTCCGTTTTGCTTTTATTCAAAAACAACTCTCTGCTCTCGTAGCGACAGGTCAAACAACAGAAGCGAAAATTTTAGCAAAAGAAGCTTGCCAATTAGTTACAAAGGGGAAATTCAATTGGCATTTAATACTCATGCGACGGATAGTTATTTGTTTGCATTCAAAAGACTATCAAGAAGCTTATGAATTATTTAAGGCACATGCCCAATACAAATGCACTTACAAGGCATTGGCAGAATATTGGAATATTATACGCGGCTACATTTACTTTTTAATTCAGGTTGGGAAAATTGAACAATACGATGAAGAGCGATTTTCACTTGGAAAATTCCTCAACGAAATGACGCTATACTCACACGACAAAACAGGAAACAATATCAATATTCTCATAATTCAGATCATCATCCAACTACAACGAAATCAATACGGACTTATCATTGACTGGATTGAATCGCTTGGTGCCTATGCTCGTTCGTACACTCGTAAACCAGAAACCGCAAGAGCCAATATTTTCATCAATATGATTGTCAAAATGGAATCTGCTTCTTTTCATCGAGCAGGAACAGAACGTAAGACTAAAAAATTACTTGAGAAATTGCAAGCTACTCCTCTAAAATTAAGAAAGAGTTTAGCCATAGAAATCGTTCCTTACGAAGTGCTATGGAATGCCATTCTAGAATTGCTTGAAAACAAATTTAGAGGAACAACGACCAAAGTAAAAACTACCCAAAGGCCCAAAAAATATAAAGACTAGAATTCTAAATCTCATTACTTCAATAAAAAATTAACTATGAAAAAAATGGTATCATTCGCGATAGCCTGTTTAATTCTACAAATTAGCTACGCCCAGTTTATCCCAATCAGCACTGAAGAAAAAATAAATCATGCGGAGCTTATCATTGAAGGAGAAATCATTTCTCAAACCTGCTTTTTAACAGAAGAAGGATACGTTTATACCAAAAACATTTTAGCTCCTCGAAAGCTCCTTAAAGGTACATACGAAAATAACCAAGCGATTGAAATAGTAACTAGAGGTGGAACACTAAATCAAAGGGTCGATACCTGGACTCATCTACTCCAACTTGAAGTTGGCAATTATGGCGTATTCTTTCTAAACAAAGAGGAAGGACTTGGAAACCATACTTACACTACCTTCTCTTCCGGTCAAGGCTTTTATAAATTTACCAGCAAAGGAAATTCTCTGAAAGCTTCAGACATTTTAAAAACGTATTCCAATATTCAAGAAGAGATTTACTCGAAGATTGAAAAAATTACTCAAGGAAAAATACAAATCATTCCTGCAACTTCTTCCGAAGAAGATGCTAAGAACTGTCTCAACGTAAGTATAACTCCTTTTCAGGTTGGCTCTACCTTTGTAGAACTTGGCGTGTCTGCTTTCGTAGATGAGGCACCAATGTATTTAAAAAGCTTTGATTTGATTGTTGCTTATGACAAAGATCAATTGGGAGAGAATATTATAAATAACGGAGTGTTGCAACTAAAAAAAGGCAATCAAATTCCAAATAACTTTTATGATATAGATGCCGTTGATTTAAGCCCCAATAGTATCAGTATTTCTATCACACCAAAAAACGGTCAAAGTTCCTATCTCCTATTAGATCAATTTCCAAAAGAGATTTTGCAGTTAAAAATAAATATGTCGCAAGGGGTGTTTCAGCCAGATATCATCGTTTCCGAAAACCAAATACAAGAGTCTGTCGTTTTAGTAGAACCAGAAATCAATCTTGAACAGCCTGCTGAATGTGTAAAAACTTGGCTATCTAAGGGCAATCAAGCGGCATGTCCTGTTATTACTACTTTTACTCCTCAGATTGTGGCGGCAGGCGTAAGAGATATGTCTTTGAATGGTATTCCAGGAATCATTACTATCAGTGGTTTGAATTTTGGAAACCCTTCTGCTGGTTATTTAAAGCCTCACCTGAGTGATGTTTTATTTTATGATGTGGATTTAGGTTGGTTCCCCGCGGCTGAACTAGAATATATCAGTTGGAGTGATACGAAGATAGAAATGCGAGTACCTACGATGAGGAAAGGAGGAGGAAACTTCTCAAGCCCAGGTGCCTGTACAAATAAAATAAAGCTTTTTACAACAGATTTTATTTCTGGAGATACTTGTACGACCACTTCAATTGACGATCTAGCAGTACAGTTTAGTCTGTTTAATGATTCTTGGAAACAGGATATTCTAAATTGGGAAACATCGCAAGGCGTATTTTCAAACGTTACTATTCATGGTGGAAATAGACGTAACCTTATCGAAAGGAATAACATGGGAGGATATGATTTGTTAATCCAAGATTTCTATACCGATAGCATCAAAAATAATGCAGCAAAGGATCAAGCTATAAAAGCTTTAGATGTTTATCGCTGTAAGTACAAAATTAATGTCAAAGAAGCAGCTATTGCCCCAGACGTCTTGATGCGAAGAGGAACACTTCCAACAGGGCTAATGAGTACAACGATGATGAGAGGCAATTCTTCATCCATAATTTGCAGTTCTGTTAGTAATACGGACTCTGGTATAAAAGATTTTGAAGTAATCGTTAATGAGCAAGTTTTAGATACTTTGGTCATCTTAAATACAGGAATATTTATGTTCAATTTATCAGATACAATACCTAGTGACACTGCGAATATTTTCTACACGGACTTCCAAAGAATCATGATACATGAATTAGGACATGCTTTTCAATTACGCCACACCAATAATCCAGGAGATATAATGATTTCAGGTGGAGTCATTAGTCCGAATTTAAGGTTTAATAATTTTAATAGAACCTTGTCGGCAAATGATACCTTAGGAGTAAACCATATTTATTTGTTGAGTAAACTTGGTACCTGTAGCAACGGAGCAATGATGGATTATATTTGTACGACAGGGACTTCAGATATTCAAGAAACACTCAATAGTTTTCATTTGTATCCAAACCCAGCTAGTAATTTTATTACCTTAGAAACGAATGTACCAGTATCTCAAATCTATGTAGACCTATTTACGATAGATGGAATAAAAATATTGAATAGAGTACAAAGTGATAATCCTGAATCTATAAAAATTGAATTGCCATCAAACTTACAAAATGGTATTTACGTTTCGCGAAGCTATGACAAAACAGGTAAAACCTTTAGTATTAACAAATTCATTATCCAAAAATAATATGAAGAATATTTTAATGCTTTGCTTCCCTATCTTATTTTTATTGGCTTGTATCAACAAGAAAAAAGCACAAGACAAAAGCCCACCTCTTGGCTTGTGCTCTTATTGTGATAGCCTAAATAATACGCTAAGGCCATTCGAGTATCCGCTAAGAGTTATAGACAAAAACGTCGAAGGAATTCCTCTGGTAGAAAATACGGACAATACAATCAGAGATTCATTAAATGTATTGACCGATCTTGAAATCAAAAAGATTGAGGATAAATTATTTTGTTTTATTGGTAAGACCGAGCAGAAAATTGACGCTTACTTTCCTCCTGAAATGAACAGAGTCGATTGGGGGAAAGATCGCAACGGAAACAAGAAGAAAAAATACGCTTTCAATCGAGGTAATTTCATTAGCACAGCCCCTCCTTATCAGAAGGTGGAGGAACCTCAAGGTTCTGCGACTATCTTTTCGCTAGAAGGTGGAGGAAATATTGAGTTAGTACTAAAACTAGTTAAGGAGGAATGGGTTTTTATAGGAACAAAACAGGATTCCATTCGATTAGAGCATTGTATTTCTAAAAAAGGAATCAAGTAATACTCACCGATAGAAAGTGCTGGATCAAATGATAAAATATAGGAACAAAGGAAGACTCTATTAAGCTTAATACTTGTATTACACAAACAGAGTCTTAGTAGGAGTCTCGATTTAGAGAGAGCGTATTATTGTTTTTTGGAATTATAGAAGGTCGACATTTGTCGGCCTTCTATACAAAGTAAATAACCAGTTTTTTTTGAAGTTTTATACAGTGGTGGTTCTGTATCATTCCCTACTCCAAAACCAAAATCCGCCCACTCCCCAAAATCCCACGCTCCCCCAACAAACGGAAAAAATAAACCCCAGCCGAAAGACCATTTCCATCCCAAACAAAATCTTCCGCTCCCGCCCCCAGATCCACCAATGCCTCCGGCTTCCCAAAGGTATCCAAAATTTGCAAACGCAAAGTCTCCTGCTCCGCCGGAGCCTCCCAGGAAAATCGAAAAATCCCATTCCCCGGATTCGGACTGACCTGCACTTCGATCAAAGAAGTTTCTTCCAAATCCGGCGAAAGTCCACTCGGCAAAGATGGGTCAAGCTCCGCCCAAAAAATATCATTGAGTCCCGCGCCTGCGCGCGACAAATAACCCAGGTACAAGTCTTCTGAAAAATTCCCTGCCAAAGAAATTTTTCCATCCTCTCCAGCGGTCAAAAAATTGCCATCTGCATAAGTAGAACTTTTTCCTCCTTCCAACCAAAGGCTATTCCCATCCAAATCAAAAGCAGCCACAAAAGCATTGAAGCGGTCTTCGCTACCGCTTAGCGACCAATTATCATAAGTCAGATTACCAAAGTAATGTCCAGCAATAAAAACTTTTTCTTCTGCGATCAAAAGGTCATGCGCATCTTCATCGCCTTCGCCGCCAAGGGAACGGGCTAGTCGTGGCGTTCCATTCGGAGCATAACTGATTAGGAAAAAATTATCATTAAATCCCTGACTCTTAATTTCCAAAGTTTCACTGAGTTTCATTACGCCAAAAAAGGTTCCAGTGAGATAAGCGTTGCCTTGAGCATCGGTCGCAATGGCATGACCATAGTCTTCATGAACACCACCTGCTTTGCGTCCCCAAAGCTCGGTACCCTCGCTGTCATAAGCGGCAATAAAGACATCGTGATCCGCAGTGTTGGTGCGAATGCTATCTCCGGAAAATACTGCCCGGCCGAAAAAATCACCTCCGACAAAGATTTGATTTTTCCCAACGGCCACTCCTTTTGGACGAACCGTACCAAGATAACCGGCACTTCGAGCCCATAGAATATCTCCTTCCGGATTAAGTTTGATTAGAAATAAACTTTGACTGCCTACCGCTTTCAATGTGGTGTCGGCTAGGATGATGCTGTTTTCAAAATAACCAGTCAGATAGATATTGTTGTTTTCATCGCTAGTGATTCCAGTCAATGTTTTTAGTCCTTCGCCCTCGATACTCTGTCCCCAGAGCAAGGAACCATCAGGTTTGTATTTGAGTAGAAAGATGCCTCTGGAGTCATGTATCAGCGGAAGTTGTAAGCTTCCGAAATTGCCTTCGATCCAAAATTGTCCTCCCCAGAGAATATTGTCTTCGCCATCCACGGAGAGGGCGCTCACTTGATCGAAATTGCTTCCACCGCCAGAGATCGTCCATTCTATTTCTTTGTCCACATTGTATTTGCTCAAAAAAACATCGTCAAAACCCAGGCTTTGAATGGTCTGGTCGCCGAGCTCAAGACTCTGTTCAAAAGTGCCGCTGAGATAAGTATTTCCGTTTTGGTCGCTGGCCAATTCGCCGATGGCTTCTTTGTTTGGACTAGCAATAGTATGGATAGCCGTCCATTGCTGGGCGGGGAGCGAAGTGGGGAAAAAGAAAATAAAAAGCCAGTGAAAGACAAAGCTTCTTATTTTTGGACATCTATGTTGGAAAAATGGTTTCATTGTAGGTTCCTTTCAGATGATTGATAAAATCCTTAATTTTGAGCTATGAAAAAAATGACTATGCTTATGATAACGACAATGTTAGCTGCATTGTTGGTTATAATTGGAACTGCTTGTGGCGGTAATGAGGCAAATGACGCAACAGCTATTTCAAATTCCACAAATAATCCTTCAGGAACTACCGGCCAAGGAAGTGCTTTATTGGATAAAATGACGACTGCTTTGCAGGATGATCCAATGAATGATGCTTTGTATTTTTCCCGAGCTGAATTGTATTATAAAAAAGAAATGTACGATGAAGCCATCCGGGATATCTCCCAGGCGGTCACCATAGATTCGACCAATGTCAATTACATGCATCTTTTGGCGGATATCTATTTGGACTATTACCAGTCCAGAAAAGCCTTGAATACCATGAGAAAGGCCGCTACGCTTTACCCAGAGCGCATCCCAACTTTGTTGAAATTGACCGAATTCTTATTAATCCTTCAGCAAAATAAAGAAGCTTTTAGGGTTTTAGACCAGGTTTTAAAATTGGATCCCCAAAATTCGGAAGCTTATTTTATGATGGGCCTCAATTTTAGAGATCTCAATGATGATGCCCGGGCGATCAATAGTTTTCAGACGGCCGTAGAAAATGATCCTGACCTCACCGAAGCCTGGATGTTGCTAGGAGACCTGTTTAGTAAAAAAGATAATCCAATTGCTTTGCAATACTACGATAATGCCATTCGCCTGGATTCCACCAATTTGAATTTTATTTTTGCCAAAGCAAACTACCTCCACAATCAGGGAGATTTAGAAGAGGCGATCGGATTGTATGAGAAAATTTTTAAAAAGGATCCGCAAAATACGCTTGCGTATTATAATTTAGGATTGTTATACATGGAGATGGATTCTATTCAATTGGCGAAAGAACGTTTTGACATGGCGCTGAAAATGGATCCCATGCACGCGATGGCCTATTATTACCGAGGAGAAGCTGCGGAAAAACAAGGCGATTTAGAAGCGGCAAAAAAGGATTTTGAACAAGCTTTGGTCTTACAACCAGATATGCTGAAAGCCAGTGAAGGAATGGCTCGGATGAAATAAATTATTTTCTTGCATGATATTTGAAATAATTGATTGATCCCCATAGGGGGAAGTACGACAGTGCTTCAAGCGTGAGCGGCTGGGTAGAGCTTCTAGAAATAAAACAAGAGTGAAATACCGCGACCTCCATCAAACGACTAAACAAAACACAATGAAGTTAATAGTATTTGCTTTGAGCGTATTGATTTTTACCGCTTGTCAACCACAAGCAGAGGCAACTATAAATGAAACGGCCACGATTCTTCCGGCCAAAGCGGGCGCTACCAAAGTAGCAAGAGACTCCGTAAAACCACAACGCAAACAGCATTACCTGGTCGACAATTCCCGGCAACTAGACCAAATGGTCCAGGTTTTTCCTTTTGACATTGACATCACTTCGGCCACCGGAAAACCTCTGAATTCCGAGACCGCTTTCCAAGCCAATGGCAAACCTACGATATTGCTTTTTTGGCTAACGACTTGCTATCCTTGCCGAGTAGAATTAGAGGCCATCAAGCAAAATTATCCGGCCTGGAAGAAAGAGACAGATTTTAATCTTTTTGCCGTTTCTACCGATTTTCCTACCAACTATGAAAAATATTTGGGTATGGTCAAAAAGAACGATTGGCCTTTTCCTGCCTTCCACGATACCAATCGTGAATTTAGAAAAGTAATGCCTGGTGGTTTGAATGGGCTTCCTCAAGTTTTTGTGCTGAATGCCGCAGGAGAAGTCGTCTACCACAAAAGAAGATATTCCACCGGAGATGAACACAAGCTTTATGCTAAGGTCAAAGAATTGGCGATGAAATAGAAAATAGATTTTAGAAGAAAAAATGGAATATAGTCGCTGCCTTAGAGCAACGACCATAAGCACGGACCATTTATTTTGGTTTCTATTTTTGAAAGGTAAACATTATATTGTCCTTTGTTAGGTGTTTGCATTTTGTTATTTAGAGTAAAAACACCTCTTTCTTAATTACCTATTTCATCAATAAAATCAAATTATCATGGCAGTAATGAAAGTTCTGGAAATTATGGCCAACTCTGACAAAAGTTGGGAAGATGCAACTCGTAAAGCAGTGAAAAAAGCTGGAGAAACGATTAAAGGCATCAAATCGGTATTCGTACAAAGCCAAAGTGCTGTTGTCGATGGCGATAAAGTAACAGAGTTTCGAGTAAACCTAAAGGTTACTTTTGAAATTAAGTAAACTTTATAAATGGGACGTTTGCAAGAGGTCTTGCCCTTCATTCGTCCCATTTTTCATAAGCTATTCTTGATTTTTGAAGTCCTCTTAAAAGTCAAAATAAAGGCGCATCCTGACCGAACTTATTTAGTCCTCCTTAAGTAAGAGAGCAAATTAAACTAAGCTTTTTGAGGGACTATCTCGACAAGCTCGGCACAAGCCTTTTTTGCTGACTCTTCGTTGCAAAATCAGTCGATATACCCGGCATAACTCCTGATTTTACGCCTCGATTCAGTAA
>CALLVY010000684.1 GCA_938015925.1 uncultured Saprospiraceae bacterium | reverse complement strand
TTTTTGGCAGTACTACTGAAAGCTCCGCAGACCAATTCTATTTCTCCGTCAATCGCGGCCGCCATTCGGTGTACCGCTCCGATGAAAGCTCCGCGGCCGCCGCCGACCATTCCCATTCTTATTTTTCGATTCATTGATTTTCTATTTTAAAAAATGCGCTAAGTAGCTGCTCGTTAAGCGTTTTATTAGTCCGTTTCTACATTTATGATTCGTTTGCGGAAAATAAATAAAATGCCAAAAGCAAAAATCAGGATAAAGGGAAATACCGCCAAATTATCTAAGGTGGCCTGGCCCGCCGCCAAGTCGGCAGCTTCTGCGCTCAATCCCTCTGCCAGTACTTTAGTTCTTTCTGTATCCAACCATTTGCCGATGACAGGTTGCCACATAGCAGTAGCAAACATCCCTGCACCTCCCATCAAAGACATTCCCAATGCTCCGGTTTGCGGAAGGTATTCTCCAACAAAGCCAATCATCGTTGGCCAAAAATACATCACCCCAATCGCAAATAAAATAGCGGCCGGATAAACCATTGCTCCAGTGGCCATACTCATCATCAAAATACCAATCGTCGCTACAATAGAAGATGCCCAAAGCACCCCAATTGGATTGAGTCTATGAATAACTGGACCCGCAAAATATCGCCCTACCGCCATCAATCCAGTGACCATGGCCAAGACCAACATTGGATGGGCTCCTGCACTACCGAGGATCTTTTCGATCCATTGTTGAGTACCTAATTCTGTCGTTGCAGTAAGGGTCATACAGATCATCATAAAGATAAAGAGTGGACTAAATAAGCCCTTGACATTTTCGGCGGTATCTGTTTCAATATTCTCACTTTCTGGAAATTCTTGACCAAAGATCAAAAAGGCATAAATGAGAGTAGGAATCAACATAACGCCTATTTGCATTTGCCAACCGGTCCCCATATTGGTCATCAAAGCGGAGACCAAGGCACCAATTACAATTCCTCCAGGAAACCATACATGAAAGCGATTGAGCATCGTCGTTTTATTATCAGGAAACATATCCGCAATCATTGGATTGCAACCGGCCTCTACTGTTCCATTGGCAAAGCCAATAAAAAAAGTAGAAATCAGTAAGCCCCAAAATCCTCCGGCAAAAATTGTCAATACCAATCCCAACAGGTGAGCGATAAATGCCAACCACATCAACTTCCTTGCACCTATGGCATTATAAAGTAATCCACCAATAATCGTTGCTACAGGAAATCCGAAAAAGGCCATAGAATTAACCCAACCCAATTCCGAATCTGAAAGATTAAAATCTGCTCCAAGTTGAGAAAGAATTCCTGCACGAATCGCAAAAGTCATCGCTGTGACGATCAATGCAATACAACTAGCATTGAAGAGCCTCGCATTATTAATGGTACTCATAATTGTTTTTTAGTTGGTTTTTAATAAATCTTTATTTAAGTCCTTGATTTTGATGTTTCGATACCAAACCGATAGCCATCCCGGTTGGAATGCAATAGCATTTTTACCGAATCGGATTGCTGGCCTCTGGCCACTACCACGTTTCCTTCCCGCTATTCAAAAGCTTTTATTCGAGCTGTATAGTTACCATTTTTTTTATGTTGCCAATCGATCCAACTCAATTTACCATTGACAGGTCTTTGATTTTTATATTTCTAAACCAAACTTGATCACTATGATCTTGCAGCGAAATATGTCCTTTTTTAAATTTACCAAAATCGGGCATGTCTTTAAATTTACTGCCTTTGACCATCTTATCCCATTGCTCATCCCATAAGGTGTAGGCTACTAATTTGCGGCCATTGAGCCAATGCTCCGCCTTGCCATTATTGACAATGAGTCGAACTTTATTCCAGCTTCCAGCAGGAAGCACTGCCACCTCATCGCATTCGATCATATCGTATAAATCTCCGGCGCGGTGACTCTTGTATTTTCCATCTGGATGACAGGAATTGTCTAAGACTTGCATCTCCGGTCCGGTTTGCCAAACGCAACAATAATCGCCTTCTTCTTTGACATTATACATGATGCCGCTATTGCCACAGTTCATGATTTTCCATTCTAAATTTAATTCAAAATTATCGTACTGACCTGCGGAAATAATATCGCCGCCATCCGCCGCCGCCCAAGTGCCATCTTCTTTTTCCCGAGCATCCAACATCAAAGCATCATCGTCGATAATCCAGCTACTGCCAATGGTTTCTTTTTTGAAATTGCGCCAGCCATTGGTGGTCTTTCCATCAAACAAGGAAATCCAACCTTCGGCTTTTTCTGCTTCTGTCAAAGTATTAAGGGCAAGTTTTGCTGGTGGTGTAGATTGAAAACCAGGATTGTTTTCTGGAATTCGATTCATGGTATACCAGGCTTCGGAGGAGAGCAATTCATTTCCGGCGGCACTAACTGGGCTCCCTTGCAATTGCACATAGACTACATGATTGGCTTTCATGCCTTCCAATTCTAAAAATACTTTTTTACGATCCGGAGAAATATTGACCTTCCGTATATTTAATTCTTTATAATCCAACTTACTTCCACCATAGTTTGCCGTGGGTTGATAATACCATTGTTTGATTAAGTAATCGGAAGTCTCCCATCCTTCGTTTGCCCGAAGAGCTTCGGTCATTTCCAATTCTATGCCATTGCTTTTGGCACGAACCGCGAGAATTTCAAAAGTAGGCTTTTCATTATACTTTAATTTTTGCAGGCCATACCACAATTTTCCAGTGTGTCCCCAATTCCCCGTAGAACCAATTCCACCGGCATAGAGTGCCCCATCAGGCCCCCAACATAAGCGATTGACTCCCGCTTCTAATCCCTGGATAAAACGAAACACACATCCCTGGTATTCCCCATCGACTTTTTCTACAAAAACCCTTTTCACGCCACCGTGAGTCACTTCGCCATGAATCATCTGTCCTTTGTAAGGACCATCATTGAGTGCCAATGGTGTACTCGGGGAATTGCCAATTTCATCTTGTGGCAACCATACGACTGGCAGGTCTTCTTTTCGGTTCGCAGTGCCCTCCGGATCTACGGAACGAGAGCCGTACCAGGCATCTTGTCGGATGTGTACAATTTTGCTGGCGGGCAACCAATCGCCTTGATTGTCTGCAACAAATATTTCCTGATCCACTCCAATGCCGATGCCATTGGGCGTTCGCAATCCTGAAGCGAGGAAAGTCATACTGCCATCTGCTTTAGCAATTTTCATCACCTTTCCACGATCTGGGATTTGAGGTTGTGTACTGGCTCCGCCGGGTTCGATGGCGGTCGCCAGGGTACCATAAAAATAGCCGTCTTTATAAGCTAAGCCAAAAGCAAATTCATGGAAATTAGCAGAGACTTTCCAGGCACTACAGAGGCTTTGATATTCGTCGATGATCTCGTCGCCATCGTGGTCTATGAGCTTCGTCAGTTCTTGTTTTTGTAAAATATAAATTTCGTCTTCTACGACTTTTAATCCCAGTGGTTCTGCAAATCCTTTGGCTATGGTTTTTACTTCGATGTCATTGGGGTTTTCCGCATCTAAATTACTTAAGAGGAATACCGACCCTGCGGCGTCCCAGGTACTGACGACCATTCTCCCATCCGACAAAAAATCGATCCCTCCAACTTTGGGAGTAAAGACCTCTGGGCGAGCTTGGCTAAGATCATAACTGGGGTGTACTTTTTCTAGCGGAATAGTATGGCCTGCTATTTTTCTCTCTGAAGCCATTGCCAAAGGCTTTCCGGTTCGGGGTTTCTGTGATTTGTGATGCGCTAGCATCGTGGCTGGGACTAGGTTGAATTGGGTATCGCCTGTTTTTTTCCATTGAAAAGAAAGACTCTTTCCGCCCTTGCCTTGAAAGTAAGCGACTTCAAAAGGATGATATCCTTTTGCCAGGGCAACTTTCCCATTCTTCCGGGAATTGCCATGTGGGCCGTCATGATCAATGATTATTTTTTCGTCGATGGTCAAACGGGAACCATCATCACTGACCAAAGCAAATTCATAGGTTTTATCTTCTGGGATATTTAAGTAGCCTTTTATTATAAAACCAAAATCATCTTTCAGTCCTCTGAAGTCACTACCTCTTGCCTCTACAATAGGAATAATCCCGGAGTGAGAAGGTGCTTGTTTGGTATTGATCTCAGCCAATTCATTAATGGAATAATTATGAGAATAAGCGCGTATGGCGACTCCTGGGAAAAGTTCGTTTTCTTTTAAGTCTGTGGTCGCGGGAACAAGATTTTTTGCAATATCCGAAGTCGGTTCTTCTTTCATCACGGCCTCTTCTTCTACGTCGAGGTTCAGGATATAATCGACCATCGTTTGGATTTCTTCATTGGACAATTGAGGATGAGCGTTCATCAATTGATTGCCCCATACGCCCGTTCCTCCTTCTTTTACTTTTTGCGCCAACAAAAGAGAATTTGCGGGAGTGTTTCGATATTTTCTAGCCACTTCCATATAGGATGGGCCAATTGTTTTTCGATAAGTATTGTGGCAAGTTTTGCAATCATTGCGAGCAATCAACTGGTAGCCATTTTGATTTTCTTCTTGCTCTTCTTTTTCTAATTTATTGGGATTTTCGATCATTGGTTTTTGGACAAACCAAGTTCTGAGATGGGTACTTGCATTGGAAAGGAGGAGGACTTGTGCTTCGATATCGAGGGCTTTGATTTTGCCTGATTCTTTGGTTTGAACACTTATTTCTTTTAGCTCTCCATTGGTTTCTATCTGATCTCTTAAAGCGACCGAACTGATTTTGGTTTTTAGGGCGAGTTGAATATTTTTTGGTAGTCCAGCACTGGTGAATATTCTTTCAAAACCATTTTGTCCTGATTCTGACTGTAAGTGTTCTGGACGCTCGCTAATTTTCGCGACCTTCCCATTTCCAAGATCAATTTCATACATTAACTCGACCTGACCTTTTACAAAACGATGTCCTTTGTATTTCGATTTTACAGCTCTTTCCTGGCCATTCTCGATGAGAACCCAGGGACTGGAAAGTTTATTGAGTAGATAGGCATTGCCGATACTTGTTGGTTGTGGGCCATGGGCGGTGGTGTACACTGCGCCATCAAAATTGACATAACCTTTCCAGGCTTTATAAAGGGCTCCGTCTTCTGTGCTATAGGACACCCATAATTCATCATCCAATGCCAAGGTGATCATGCGTGCTTGTTGATCCAAAACAGATCGAAACACCCAGGGGTCGTGTGGACGATCGCCCTCCCAGGGGTTGGAAGTATTGATCCCTGCTTGATCCGAACAACTGGACCAAAAAAATAAAAAAACAAAAAGGTATGTGGGGTGGAATATTTTCCTCATAAAAGATAAAATTGCTCAGAAGATGTTTGACTTACACTAAGGTAGGAAAAAAGAAGCTTATTTTATCTTCGTATTTAAGTAGTTCGTTCCTCGTGAATCTCCTTCGTCGATTTCTAAATTTCTAACGGATACTTTAGAGCAGAAGCTCGCGAAGTATTGATCGCAATGGGATGGAGGAGATTTTGATTTTAAAAATTAGTCGATTTTATATTTTCTCTGGTAAAGGAAAGGTATTGTTCACAAGAAAGCAGACCATGTTTCACTCGTGAGGTAGGGCGCAATTCTTGTAAAATAGATTCCGCTTGTACAAAACTATTCTCCATGTCTCGCAACATTTTTTTAGCGACCTGATCGCCCTTTGTCACCTCTAATTTTCTAGATAGCGCGACGCCAAAGTTAATGTAAGCGTAAGCCAGATTTTCTTTTTGCCAATCGTAAAGGCTAGTGTATTTTTTTGCTTTTTTAGCAAGAGCAAATAATTCGGGATAGAGTCGGAGCAAGGCATCCATATCTCCCGAAAGCTGTAGCGCTTCTTCCTCTTCTGCTTTTTCAATGAATCGATCCAAGAAAATCTGTCCCAACTGAATACCATTGACTTTGCTCGGATTAAAATGGTAGGCTCGTTCTAGTGATTTTACAAGTTGCCCTTGTTTGCTAAGTTGCTCGTAATTTTTCAAACTATCCGATAAATAGTAACAAGGTTCTTTTTCTGTCAACAAAGAAGCGATCGATTCCGATTCCTCCTGAAATTCTTGGATACTAATGGGACAATCTAATAGCTGCCACATCGGATCTGCCGGCAAATGATCTTCCAGCATTTTGGAAGCCGGCTGCAAGTAATAATAATCCAAATTTTTATGGGGAAAGCCCGTTGGATTTTGATGAATACTTGCCGCCCAGGTGACATCCATAAGTTGCCATTGCTCTTTTATTTTTACGGCATTCCAGGTATGATCTGGTTGATTCATTTTAGCTTGAGAGCTGGTAAACTCTTTGGTATAGCCATCAATCGTCTGGCAAGGAATCCCTGAACGCTGACATAGGTCGCGCATTAAGCGCGCATAACCCGTGCAAATTGTTTTTTTGTTTTTCAAAACTTGTGCAATCCCTGACACCTTAGCATTCTCATTAAGCACCAGGGCTGCTTCTGTATCGTATTGAATATTGTGGGTGATCCAAAGGAAAAAGCTGCGAACTTGAATAGCTGGATCCGTGATTCCTTTACTAAGGTAAGCATGTAAAGTGCTGATTTCTTGTTCGACTTCCTCGGGAGTTTCCAATACATGGGCCTTCAATCGGGGATCTTCCCAACTTTCGAAGCCTATATCCTGGGCATTTCCTCTGGATACAGAAATCGTCAATAAAAACAAAGATAAAATCAAGGATTGAAAGGTATTCATCATTCTGATTGTTAGGTAAAGTCGAATAATTTAAAATATAATATTACTTTATCTCATTGGAGCTAAATTCTTTCTCTATTTCCGCAAAGCCAGCTTCGTAAATTCCATCTGCCGCTGCAAAAATCTCGCGACCAAACAGATAATCCTCTTTTCCTGAAAAATCACTCACCCGTCCTCCCGCTTCTTGCACCAAAAAAGCCCCAGCAGCCACATCCCAGGCATTCAAACTATATTCAAAAAACAAGTCAAAGCGACCACAAGCTACATAAGCCAGATCAAGTGCGGCGGAACCAAAACGGCGAATCCCTCTGGTATTTTGCATAAAAAAGCTCAATATTCGCAAGAAGCCTTCCTGTCGAGAATAATCATAATAAGGAAAGCCTGTAGCGATCAAACTATCTGACAAAGAAGTAATCGAACGGGTATGAATCGGCTTTCCATTGAGAAAAGCACCGCCGCCTTTCCAGGCATAAAAACATTCTTTCCGATTGACCTCCAATACAATTCCTATAATGGTTTTTCCGGCTGCTTGTAAAGCCACACTTATAGAAAAGAAGGGCAATTGATGCAAAAAGTTGGTTGTCCCATCTAAAGGATCGATAATCCAGCGATAATGTCCTTCGCTTTGCTCTACCGTTTCTTCTTCTGTCAGAAAAGTAGCCTCTGGTAGTAATTCTCCCAAGCCTTTTACCAATTGCTTTTCTGCCGTTTTATCGACATAGCTAACCAAGCTATTGAGGCTCTTGGTTTCAATTGCCGCTTCCTGGACCTTTCCCAATTCTTGTTGGATAAAATTTCCGGTCCGGCGAACGACCTCATTGGCTTTTTCACAAAGGTTTTTGAGTTCAGGTGGATTCATTAAATTTTTACGAGCAATAATACGGAATAATTCTCTGCGGAATGAGGTAGATTAATCCGAAAAGCACTACTATTTATCGATGAAAAAAGAGATCTTCATTATTTTAAGATAAATTCACGTTCAATTGTTCGGAGTCTGATATCAGAAATTAAACCACCCGACTTCCCAAGCCCTAAATTATGAACTGGAAGGAAAACATTAAAATTGCCTTACAATCGGTTAGAGCCAACTTATTGCGTTCTGTCCTTACCATTCTCATCATTGCATTTGGAATAATGGCATTGGTGGGTATTTTGACGGCCATTGATGCGGCTATATTTTCCTTGAATGACAATTTATCTAGTTTGGGCGCTAATTCTTTTCAAATTCGACCAGCTAACGAAGGGGGAGGCCCAAGGGGGAATCGCAATGGCAAAAGAGCAAAAACCGGAGATCCCATCAGCTTCAAACAAGCCATGGAATTTACGGAACAATATGACTTCCCGGCAAAAGTGAGTACTTCGATGCGAGGTACCCGTCTGGCGAGTATTGGATATTTGGAAGAAAAGACGAATCCCAATGTCACCTTTATCGGAATCGATAAAAATTACTTGAGTATCAATGGTTTTGATTTGGAATTTGGACGTGGCTTTTCGGATACGGAACTAGAGAACGCTGCGCCAAGAGCCATCATAGGAATGGACATTGTCAATACCATTTTTAATGAAAAGCCCGAAAAGGCTTTGAACCAAACAATAGCGGTCGGCAATATCAAATACAAAGTGATCGGCATATTGGCATCAAAAGGTTCGAGCCAAGGCAA
>CALLVY010000683.1 GCA_938015925.1 uncultured Saprospiraceae bacterium | reverse complement strand
TTAGTACTTGGCTAATTGCAAAAGCTATTCCATTATATTAAATAGATTGGTAATAAGCTTTTAAATTGCAAAAAAGCCGGATAGTAGATACTACACACCTTTTAAACTACACATAAGACTATGATCTTTGGCATTTGCCCATTAAGCGTTGTTCCTGTACGATCCAGTTCTGCTGATAAAAGTGAAATGGTCTCTCAATTATTATTTGGAGAGCTGGTAGAGATTTTGGAGCAAAAAGGGGCATGGCTCCGCATTCGAAGTCTTTGGGATAATTATCTCGGCTGGGTAGATCGCTATCAAATTCAAACCATCACTCCGACAGAAAAAGACCGTTATGAAAGTAGCGTGGCTTATAGTTTAGAATTGGTGCAGGGCGTCATGGCTGATGATTTTTCTATTCCAGTGACACTCGGCGCATCGCTTACCGATTTTGATGGCATCAAGTTTTTCTTCAATAACCAAAGTTTTACTTTTAGTGGGCAGGTCATTAATCCAAATGAAATTACGCCCAATAGCGAATTATTACTCAAAATAGCTCGCCGCTACTTACATGCTCCGTATCTATGGGGTGGTCGATCCCCATTGGGAATTGATTGTTCTGGCTTTACCCAAATGATTTTTAAAATGGTGGGCATAAAAATGCCTCGCGATGCTTCCCAACAAGTAGCTCGTGGCCGCATTGTCGATTTTATAGAACAAGCCCAAGCTGGAGATTTAGCTTTTTTTGAAAATAGAAAAGGAAAAATCAGCCACGTTGGAGTCATTATGCCAGAAGGAAAAATCATTCATGCCTCCGGCCAAGTGAGAATTGATCGGATCGATCACTATGGAATTTTTAATAATGATCGACAAAAATATTCTCACAAACTCCGCGTCGTCAAAAGAATCTTACCCAACGAAACGCTGCTCCCCAAGGAAAACAAACCTGAAGAAGAAGAGATCAAAAATCAGGTACAGCTTTTTTAATTCCCTATTCGACTTTCCATAGTTCCATTTTATCCAAAATATCTAGCTACCGCTTTTATAGCACAAGATCATTGGAACAATCTGCGTCAGATCAAACCAGAGAAGCGCGTAAGCGGATGGGTAGCCAGAAAAATATCAAAGAATATTATTAAGATTGGAGGAAGAAGAATGGCCAAAAGCCGAAGGTGAATCTGGGGCGCAGCTTGAAGCTGCACCCCAGGTTTTTAAACCGCCTGGATAATATCGTACTCTGTCAAGATATGCAGCGTACCTGCTTTATCTTTGGCGATCACCGCAGAGCTGTTTTTATTGATCTGTCTAATCATCTGGCGAGCAGATAAATCTTCTGAGACCATTGGAAAAGGTGCTCCCATGATATTGTCAATGGTCTTTTCAGAATTTTGCATCGGATTTTCCAAAAGGAAACTAAGGATACCACTTTCGGTGATAGAACCTAAAATTGCATCTCCCTTCATGACCGGCATTTGAGAAATGTCATTGTCTTTCATAATGCGAAACACATCGCGAACAGTCTCAGAGGTCTCCACCGAACGGAAAGTCTTATCCTGCTTTTTGGCGATGATATCTTTGACACGCAGTTCTTCATCCAAAAATCCTCTTTCCCGCATCCAGTCGTCATTAAATATTTTTCCAACATAACGACTCCCATGATCGTGAATGATTACAACTACCACATCGTCTTTGGTCAACTGATCTTTCAATTGCAATAATCCAGCAAAAGCAGATCCCGCAGAATAACCCAAAAGCATTCCTTCTTCGCGAGCCAAACGGCGGGCCATCAAGGCACCATCTTTATCACTTACTTTTTCAAAATGATCAATCACAGAGAAGTCTACATTCTTTGGCAAGATGTCTTCGCCAATCCCTTCCGTGATGTAAGGGTAAATTTCCTTTTCGTCAAATTCACCCGTTTCGTGGTATTTTTTGAAGACAGAACCAAAAGTATCAATTCCCCAGATTTTGACATCAGGGTTTTGTTCTTTCAAGTATTTTCCGGTACCAGAAATGGTTCCACCAGTTCCTACACCCACAAGCATGTGCGTTACTTTTCCTTCGGTCTGTTTCCAGATTTCCGGTCCGGTAGATTCGTAATGCGCCAGGCGATTGGAAAGATTGTCGTATTGATTGATCCAAAAAGAATTAGGAATTTCCTTGCTTAATTTTTCTGCAACAGAGTAGTAAGAGCGTGGATCATCAGGAGTAACATTGGTCGGACAGACGATTACTTCAGAGCCCATTGCTTTGAGCATGTCTATCTTTTCCTTACTCTGTTTGTCACTCGTAGTAAAAATAGTGTGGTAACCTTTAACGCAAGCTGCGATGGCCAATCCCATTCCAGTATTACCGGAAGTACATTCGATGATGGTTCCACCAGGTTTGAGGTCGCCATTGGCTTCTGCATCTTCGAGCATTTTTAAGGCCATACGGTCTTTAATAGAATGACCGGGGTTGACGGTTTCAAATTTTACCAAAACTAAAGCTGGAATATCTTCACAGACTTTATTGATTTTGATCAGAGGAGTATTTCCTATGGTTTCTAGAATGTTTTTGTAATGCATGTGAATTGGTGGTTTTACCTAATTAGTAAGCAAAAAAGGGGGTATTAATTATCTGAATTAATTCTTACCCTTAATTTGCCTGCAAAGTTGAGAAAAAAATAAGCCGCAAAGGAAATTTCCGGCAATTATTTCTGTAGGAATAAAGTTGTTTGAAAAGTCGGGATGAAATCATCGAGGACTTTTTCAAACAAATCAATATAAGAGAGTGTCCGACCTATAACATTGAAGCCTAAATCGGATAAAATCAAGCGAACTGGCGGAGCAGTTTTAAGGCTTATACATCACTCTAACAAAAAATCGAGGATCTTTGGCGCCGAGCGCACTCGCCACCCTGGAAGAAATTACGATGACCACATCTGAACCGTAGACGTTTTCGGGAATTCGACCAATAACCTTTGCATAAACTTTACGATTATTCATCGGATTCGTTACAGCAATCACTGAATTTAACGGTGCTCTACGGTGTAGGGCATAACGTTCAGAGCTGGTAGAACCATTTTTTTGCCAAAATGCCACCCCTTGTTCATGGACTTCTCCTCTGGCATTTCTTCCTTGTACAAAGGTTTTGCGTAAGGATTGACTCCTTCTCCATTCTGAATTGCCTCTGGATTTGCGGTAGGAAGAAGGAATGCCATTGGTACTCATCCAACCGATAAATAAGTGTTGGCCGATAGATAAAGTATTGGTAGTCATTTGGTTGCGTAAAGCAATGGTATCCATTGGCATTTTAAATACCTTAGTCGCTATATTAAAAAAGGTATCGCCTTTTTTTACTTTATAAAGAACAGGAGCGTATTGCGAAGGATTGAAATCTCTGGTTCTGTACCGCAAAATGGCTCTATTGGGAACCGGAATCGTTATTTTTTGTTTGGGAGAAAGCACTGATAGCCTCAATTCTGGATTATAATCATAGATTTCTTCGGTATGCAAACCATAAAATCTCGCCAAAGAATACAAGGTTTGATTCTTCTCGACTTCATGGATGAATATCTTTTCGTTGAAATCACCAATGCTCAGAAATATGGTATCTTGAGGCAGTAAATAGCAAGTGCTATCGCCAGTAATGGCAGAAAGGAAAATAGGGAATTGTAGTAATAATAGTATTAAATAGTTTCTCATAGTATTCCACTTTTAGTGTTAGTGAAAAAAGGTGCTAAGCGCAGGAAGCAGTCCAAAAAATGGATTAAAGTTTCCTTCCTAGTGTTTAAATGTTGGATTGAATATTTCTCCATTCCAATCCTTCTATTTCCAGATGATAAGGTAAATATTGGGGGATTACTTGCTTTACCTTAGATCCTTTTTGGCTGATAATCAGTATTTTAGAAACAGAAGAACAAAAAATAGATTACAAAAATATGAAAAGTATTGGTATTATTCCTGCTCGATATGCTTCTTCTCGTTTTCCGGGAAAGCCCTTGGCGCTTATTGCTGGGAAATCCATGATCCGAAGGGTATATGAACAAGCTCGAAAAGCCTCCTTATTGGATCGGGTAGTGGTAGCGACTGATGATGAAAGAATTCGACAACATGTACGTGATTTTGGCGGGGAAGTCTACATGACTTATCCTGGTCATCAAAGTGGTACAGATCGCTGTGCGGAGGTGGCGAGAGGCCTTGCGGAATATGGTTTGATTGTAAATATCCAGGGAGATGAGCCTTTTATTGACCCAGATCAGATTGATCAGTTGGTTCAGTTTTTAAGTGCTAAGTCAACATTGGATATCGTTACGATGGCGCGTTTGCTAAAAGATCCTGACGAAGTCTTTGATCCCAATGTGGTCAAAGTCGTTTTTGATAAAAAAAGAAAAGCCAATTACTTTAGTCGCAGCGCAATTCCTCATGTACGAAATACGCCAGAATCTTTTTGGCCGACCCAATCGCAATTTTATCAGCACTTGGGTTTGTATGCTTATCGGGCTACCGCCCTCCAATCTGTTTCTGCCCTCGAAGCCTCTCCGCTCGAATTGTCCGAGTCCTTAGAGCAATTGCGTTGGTTGGAAAATGGTTTTCAAATAGGAATTACCCTGACCACCAGTAAAACAATAGGAGTAGATACGCCCGATGATTTGAAAAAAGCGGAAGCTTGGTTGGAAGATAGGGAGGAGGAAAAACATTGGTCGAGTTAAGCCAAAACATTCTAAATATTATTAAAAATGAAGTCACCTGTAAAGCTATTCAAACTCGTTTTTTTTCTTGCTTTAATTTTAGTGAATTGCTCTTGTTCAAAGCAATACGGTATGAGCTCTGAAGATTTAGCAGAAGTGATAGCTCGACCAGTACCTGGTCAGGCAACAACTGATTTTAATGACGAATTTTCTTCTGAAAGAAAAGTGATTTTCAATGCAAATCTGAAATTGATTGTAAGTAACCCTGATTCTACCAATCAAAAAATAGAGGCTTTGACCAAAAAGTATGAAGGTTATATTAATCAAATTGGTAGCGATCAAACTATCATTAGAGTTAAAAGTGAGCATTTGGAAAATGCGATTCAAGACATTTCAAATTTAGGAAAAGTTCAGAATAAAAATATTTACGGAAAGGATGTAACGAACACGTATTTAGATTTAGGAATCCGGCTGGAAAATGCTGAGAAAGCACGCAATCGGTATTTGGAATTGTTGGATAAGGCCGTTAGTGTCGAGGAAATATTGAGTGTTGAAAAAGAATTGGAAAGACTAAATGAGGTAATAGATTTGATCAAAGGTCAAATGAATAGAATAAATCATTTAGATGCCTTTTCAACAATCACGATAAACCTTCAAGAGAAAAAGAAATTGGGACTTTTCGGTTATATTGGAGCAGGTTTATATCAATCTATCAAGTGGTTATTTGTGAGAAATTGATTGGACTAGGAAAGACTGTATTGCTTGTCGCTAACCAAGAATCAGAATTTACCGATCCTAAAATAAAAAAGACCCTTCAAAAGACAAAGGCAATAAATCCTTTGCACTATTCAAGACGTAAACATCTCCCATTTCTCCTTGTAGAATAATCCGAATATCCTGTAGGTATTTTTGCTCGGTTTCGAAGATCACCTGTCGGCAAGCACCGCAGGGAGAAATGGGTTGACTCAAAGGCTTTTTAGGATTTCTGGCTGTGACGGCTATCGTCATGATCGGTACTTGAGCATATTGAGAAGCGGCCGCCGAGAGCGCCACTCTTTCCGCACACAGACAAAGAGGATAGGAAGCATTCTCCTGATTACTTCCACCAATCATTTTCCCATTTTGAAGCAAAAGACCAGCACCTACTTGAAATTGAGAATAGGGAGAGTAAGAATCGTCGAGCGAAGCTCTCGCGAGCAATATTAATTGTTGGTCAGTCTCTGTTAATTCACTCAGATCGGTGTAGACTTCTACAGCCGTTTGCAGTACTAATTTTTTCATAATCGGTTGATATGTACCCTTTTAGACTCTAAAATTAGAAAAATGTTTCGCATATGAGGATCAAGTAGGAAAAAATTGCTCAAAAAGTAGACCGATTGACAGCGATTGCGTATAGATTTATAGGAAGTTTCTCTGGTCTTACTTCGCTTTGTATCCAATCAAAAGCAAGAACTAAATTTAGCTTACAGTGTATTAAACTTATTCTTAAGCTTGGATTCCTGCCGAATTGAGATATTTTTGCGGAATAGACTTTTGACGATAATTCCTTTTATTGTTTGAACCCATTCTAAAAACAAAGTACAATATGAAAAATATTCTAATTATAGGAGCAGGAAGATCGGCCACCGCGTGTATTAATTATGTATTGGATTGTGCCAAAGAAAAAGGATGGTTTGTCACCGTGGCAGATGCAGATCCCGCTTTGGCTGCGCAGAAAGTAAAGAATCACCCCAATGGCCGTGGAACTTGGTTGGACGTCACTAAAGTCAATGATCGAAGAGAGCTAATAGAACGAGCAGATTTGGTCGTTTCTCTATTACCTGCCCACCTCCACTTGGAAGTAGCTCATGATTGTATTCGACTGAAAAAACACTTGATCACGGCTTCTTATGTTTCTAAGGAATTGTATCGACTTGGTGATGAAGCCAGAGATCGGGAATTGTTGTTTATGGGAGAAATGGGATTGGACCCGGGAATCGACCACATGTCGGCTAAGGCGAAAATTGATGAAATCAAAGAGAAAGGAGGAAAGTTACTCGCGTTCCGCTCGTACACGGGTGGACTGATTGCTCCAGAAAGCGATGATAATCCTTGGCACTATAAATTTACCTGGAATCCTCGCAACGTGGTCTTAGCTGGACAAGGAACGGCTCAATATCTGGAAAACGGAAAGTACAAATACATTCCTTACAATCGCTTGTTCAAACAATATTGGTTGTTAGACATTGCAGGGATGGGAGAGTACGAAGTTTATGCCAATCGAGATTCTCTATTGTACCGCGAGGTTTATGGCTTAGAAGATATTCCGACCATCTTACGGGGTACTATTCGTAATCGCGGATTTTGCGATGCCTGGAATGCCTTGATCAAACTGGGATTAACCGATGGTTCTTTTCCGATTTTGGAAGCAGATAAAATGACCTACCATTCTTTGATGGAAGCTTACCTGGGACATTTTCAAGGAAAAGGAGGATCTTTAAAAGAACGGACTGCCGAATTTTTAGGAGAAGAAGTAAATTCGGAAGTCATGAAGAAATTGGTCTGGTTAGGATTATTCCGAAAGGTAAAAATCAAAATGACTACTGCGACTCCTGCTCTAATGTTGGAAACCTTGCTACTGGAAAAATGGGCATTGAAAAAAGAAGATCGGGATATGATCTTGATGCAGCATGAGTTTGAATATGAATTGGAAGGAAAAAAACGTTTATTGACTTCTACCTTGATTCTCAAAGGAAGAGATCATGAGGATACGGCTATGGCTCGTTTGGTCGGATTGCCATTGGGGATTTTTGTGAAATTGGTAATGGAAGGCAAAATAAAAACCAAAGGCGTTCAGATTCCAGTGATGAAGGAAGTTTACGAACCGGTCTTGGAGGAATTGCGCAAATTTGATGTGGAGTTTGTGGAGAAGGAAGTGGAGTTGGAGTAGGAATATTGAATCTCGAATTTTGAATGTTGATTTTAAGGGACGAAAAGTCGCGAGTTCTGGCGAATATATTGCTTCATGAACGAAGTGATTAAACAAAACCAGTGCATTGACACCCATCAATATTCGATATTGGTCATTCAAAATTGAATATTTTTTTACATTTTTCTGAACACTTCTAATCCAATATCCAATATTCCCAATCAGTTTTATTCCTAGGTATAAAATGTTTTTGTCCAGCTCTTTAAAAGTAAAAGAACTATAAAAAATAAAATTTGCAAATAGGACCTTTATCATTTCAATT
>CALLVY010000682.1 GCA_938015925.1 uncultured Saprospiraceae bacterium | reverse complement strand
ATAATTATAAACTGGTTTAAAATCTTCAAAACGAGGATCGGGCTTGTTTAAACGCAGCAAATGCCCTTGAAATTCAGCATTGATTTTCAGAAACCAACGAGGAAATATATGCCAATGCACCGCGGCGGAGCCGCGGTAGCCGAGGTCTAATATCTGATCACTACTTAAAATAACTTCACTTGAATACTTCCTAATAAACCTATTTTCTCCTGCCTCTCTATAAATAAAACCTAATGAAAAAAGAATTGGTAATTTGCTTAATTTTTTTTTGCGATGAACTAAAGACAACTCAAAGGAATTAGCTCTTCTAAATGCTAAACTTCCATATGAAGGCGCATAAGGATATTCTTGATAATAACTATTATAACCTCCCTGTATTCCCCAATGGTCATTATTTAAATAACGAGTATAATGGATAGTGGGAGGAATTAAAAAATATAATCCATTTGTGTTTTTATAAATCAGACCTTCAACGGGAAAGTAAAAACTCCGATGACCGATCTCCAACACATTCTTTGGCGCTTGAGCAAATACACTCAAGGGGAGTAATAACATTACTAATAAAAAAAATCGATTCATCTGGCTATTTTGTTTTAATGAATTTTAGGTTTTGATATTCTCCATCGGTCTGAATGCGTACAAAATAAAGGCCGCTTTCAATGTTATCTAAGATTAAGGTGGTTTTATCCTTTTCAAGAATAGCTTTTTCTTGTACCAATTTACCAGAAAGGTCGATGATTTGCAAATGGCGACTTCCCTCAGGGTATTCCACTGTCAACAAATCGTAAGCGGGATTGGGATAAAGGGAAAATTGCTCTTGGTTCTTATCCACTCTTTTTGCCGAAGGACTATCTATTTCATCGCAAAAATTAAAACCATGACAATCGTCTAATTGTACCGATAGGGTTTTAGTCACTCCATTGGAGCTGGTAGCACTTATGGTCACTGTAGCGGGTAAAGGCGGTGGTGGTGGTGGGATGTTGGTGACTACCAATGTATTATTTCCAGGGCCTTCGGTATGATAAGTCCATCCAGCATTAATAGACCAGATATAACTGGTACCTGTACTTCCCGTGGCTTTATATGTACCTCCTCCTCCAGGAGCTGGTCCACCCTCGCAGATAAAAATATGGGTCGGGCCATATAGCTCAAATTCACAAGGGGTCGAAGTTGCTCCTACGCCTACTGCTGCCCAAGCATCAGTGGTTTCTCTTACTTCAGCCGAGCAATGCCCGTAGAGTATCTTTGCTGCTGCGATAGCTCCCGAACGAGCATCGGCATATTGAGAAGCACCTTGCATAAAATGAGCGAGATTGTAAAAAGTAATATTAGCAGCTTTTTCTATACCCAAGCCAAATACATCTATCCCATTCTGAAAACCGCCCTCTGACAGAAGATAAAACCATTTGTTTTGCGGCCCACAGTTGGTATGTACTCCACCTCGGTCGCAATTGGCATTGAATACCCAACCTGAACCTTGATAGGTATCAGGTCCCGCCAAGCTGCTACATGCAGAAGTAAATATACGCGGGTTTTGTAGCGAACGTCTGAATCCAAATTGATTGCCTTGTACCCAGTCTGGATTGCCGTCGTAATGGTATTCGGCCATCTCGCCAAAAATATCGCAAAAAGATTCGTGCAAGGCACCAGGTTCGTTATGAGTACCCATGCCCGCGTGTTCACTAGCCAGTCCATGCGTCCACTCATGGGCTACCACATCCAGTGCTCCTCCATGGAGCAATATATCATTACTATTGGCTGAGGCCTCCTGACCAATATAGATATAATGTTTTTTGTCAAATCTATATAAAATATTTCCCGGGTTAGGATCTATTGGTGTTGCATTGGCTACGTAATCTGCATATATCCGCACCACTTCTCCCTTATTAGTTGGTCCTTTCCAGTTTTGTTGGGTTTCAAAATAATCCCAAATCACATGAGCGGCCCAATGGGGGGAACTAAATTGGGCTTGGCCACTTTCCCATACATTATCGGCGTCTTTGACATTTTTGGCTCCTGACCATCCTTTGTTTATTGCGTGATCTTTGGTATGTATATTATGATTGCCTGTTTTGTCTTTAAGAATATATTTCCTCACGAAACCTCCGAACCAAGCGGTATGAAAACTTACGTCTCCATTGTATAAGGTAGTGGCTGTACCAACTGCGTGGAGTTCTTGTCCTTCTGTTTTTAGGATGACTCCGGTATGAGCATCTACGTATACGGCAGTGTGGAGACTAGGCACAATCGCAATGACCTCAAAACGCCAAGCTAGCGCGTAATTAGAGGGAATAAGGTCGCCATTGTTTGTATTGGTTAAGCGCAGTTCGCCTTGTGGAAAATAGGTAGCAGTGCTATCGCCTTCGTCTTCTTGTAGATCAGCTTCCCATTCAGGATTTTCCCAAGCGTATTCTTCGGCTTTGAGGTGGAGGAGGGCCATTTGTAGCGCATTCTCTTCATCTACAGTAGGAATTGAGGAGATATTGAGTTGTTCTACTAGCTTTCCATGAGCAATTTTTACTTGGCACTCTTTTATATGTTCGGTATACTCTGCTTGCTCTACAGGGATACCTTTGTAATGCTGTTGATAGCGAACGTGAGTATAGCCCAGATCGTCTTCCCATGTTTTTTCTACGAGCATTTCGTCGTTAATATTGAGCCCCATATCAGCTTTGTAAGCGGTAAACAGATCTTTTTCTTTCACTAGGGCGTCTTCTTTTAGATAGAGCCAGCCATGATCTTCTGTTTTTTTTGTAATAGCTTGAATAGCTGCATTATCTTGTTTTACTGCTGTGGGCTGATGTGAAGTATTTGAATGGGGATTGAGCGATAGGTCTTCGTCTTGTGTTTGTGCTTGAGTAAAGACTCCAAGACAGGAAAACAGTAGCACTAAAAGTTTTGAGATGTGATTCATAATTTTTTGTTTACATATAAAAAATAGTATTAGCCTCTAGGCTTATCAGGTAGATAAGATGTATACAATAAAAGAAACTCAAGATGGGCAGATTACAGTGGAGGATACAAGCTTTTATATAGCAATATATTTCTATGTATTAGAATGCTATTTTTAGTATTTTTTGTTCCCTCTGTATAGACTTTAACATTTGTTGTCACTCCTTGATTTTGTAGTTAGTTTTAAAAAAGTACCGAGCAAAAGATGCTCGGCACAAAGACAATAACACGCCTTATTTACTCAGATACTTACCACGTATTTCAGGCGAGTGTTAAGCGCAGCCCCGAAGAAAAAAGAAGATTCTTTTTTTTGTGCAAGCAGGGCTGCTGACCCCAGATAATAAACAGTATTTTCTCCAATCGTAGTGGAGATAGAAAGTGTGAAAAATATAGATCTATCTCGTAGTTGTTTTCTTGATGGTTCTTGCACGAGGCTGATCTCTGAGCATCGAGAGTATTTCTTCCCACAATACAGGATAGGGGATGATTTCAATAGCTAAGTTTTGTCCAAATTTTAGAGGGATTGCTTTAAGCTTTTGATACAGAGATTTTGTCTTTAATTCGGTAGCAGAGCGATGGAACTGTGCCTTTTCCATTTTAATAATCATGTTGATAAAAATGTTTGCCCGTTTGGTTTCTGGGTTAAGCGTATAATTACGAGCGTATTCCCTGAGCGATTCTATGCGGTCGATGACTTTTCCAAACTGATCCCGTTGCATCCAAGTCAGTATTTGGATGATGAGGATGCTTATGTTTTGTCCTGCTTTGTCTTTTGCATGTACTGGTGTATCGTTTAGAAACTTACCAAGATTAAAGCGCTCTTCGCTGTATGGTTCTATCTTTCCTGCTTGGATCAAGAAGTACAAATACCCATGCAAAATTTTCCAATAATCGCTAATAGTCGTATTGGGGTAGGTTTTCTGTTTATGAGCTTTGTATAGCTCGTAGGCTTCTTGATATTCACCGCTATGAAAGCAAATAATGAGGCGTTTAAATAATGCGGTATGCCAATTAAAACCTCCAACAGACATCATCTGACAGATCTCCTTGGCTATAGCCTTGGCTTCTACTATTTGTTCAAGAGCCAAAAGAGGCAAGACTTTTTTGTACATGAAGGAAAACCTGAAAGATTTACCCTTGGGATGATTCTTTGGGATACTCGCTAAAGCTTCGTTACAATACCGTATGATATTTTCATTATCGTATACTACTGCGTATCGAGAAATGATAATAGTGTAAATAAATCGATTCAAGTGGCTTGATCCAAGTTGGAGTAGTGGAGTAACATGATCCGCAGCTTGTTCGATCTCTTTTACAATGGATGGTGTAAAACTGTCTCTGGTGTTACAGATAAATCCAACACGGGTATGGTACATCCTGATCATAGATTCTGCTCGCATTATTTCTAACTGTCTCCCTGCAATACGCTCATATTTTTTCATAGCCCGACTGTTACCCTTAATACTCCCAAAGTGAAAATGCAAGTCGTGTGCGACTAAGTGCAAAAGCGAATGTATTTCTGATTTTTCTAGCCGAGGTATAAGGCTTTTTGCTATTTCTATGGCAGTCTTTCTTTTCCCCTTCATAAGGAGAAGTTTATAAACGGTAAAATCTTTATAACATTCTTCATAGGCGGCTCTATACTTATTATCTGGCGATGATGGCCAAGCGATTAATAGATGCCCGAGTTGTGTCCGTAGCTGGACTTTCATCTTATTGAAGTAGTTGCTACGTTCTTTTGTTCCAAAGAATTTGATTGACGCTTCTTTTTCTGTCATTCTAGGATTGGCCCTTAGAAAAAGGAATACTTTATTTAGCCGAGGGGCGAATACTGGTTCGAATGTCGACGGCAATAGGTCGATCAGCTCGTATATCAGATGCATACAAACAGTTTTGGCATTTACAATGCTGGTTAACAATGATTTGTGCTAAAAAACAATCTCACTATAGTGTGCTATAATTCATCTATGAACTACCTCCATTTTTAATCATTTCCCTTTTGCCTAGCATACCTTTACTTGATTCACTAACTCATAAATAATACTAGTTATGACCATTATCGAAGTTAAAAAGAGTGTAGTTGTACTGAACCAAAAACAAATGTTAAACATCAAAGGCGGTACTGATGACTCTAATGCTACAGCTTTCATTATTATCGAAGATGTAGACGAATTGTAGGTAATCCAAAATAGTAGCAGCCTATATAGCTGGTGCTTGATTACCAAGGTAAGTAAAATAATTGTTTGGAAAAAATGTATGATGCACTTTTTTCTAAGCTATTCTATTGGTTATCAGGGAGATATGTAGGGATGGTGCTAGGTTAACTCTCTGGTAAGCAGGTGCTTGTAGTGATAAGCTATTGCACTACGTAGCCGTGAATAGCAACTATGGTGGTAGGTATTTTTTACTCCTTTTAAAAATGTTTTTTAGATAGGAGGTGTTTTGTTGGAAGGTTGTAAGATATTTGAAGTTTTTCGAAATCCTAACTATAGGTAAATAGCGCCATCAGTGACGATGAAGCTGCAAAAGAAGAATAGGGACTAGGTCGTATAAACCATCTAGTATATAGAAGCGCATTCTTGTGTACAAAAGATAAAACTTCTCTTTGTTCTCTATCGTATCCGTTTCCCAAATATCTTTTAGTAATCTTTAAAATTAGGGGCCATCCTTGTGATGAAGGCCACTGTTAGTTAGTCGAGGAACCAAGGAAGAATCAAGTGATTAATCTTTAGTCCATCCGCCAAAAGCAGGCAATCCACTTTCCCTTCCAAATGACTATCTTTGCCCCACAATAGAAAAAGATGAAATTCGAAGATTACCACATATCCCCGGAAGTCAAAAAAAACCTGGCAAAACTAGGCTTTAGAAGACCGACCGATATCCAATACAAAGCCATTCCTTCGGTACTCAAGGGAGAGGATGTATTGGCGATTGCCCAAACGGGGACCGGCAAAACCGCCGCTTTTGCCATTCCGATTATCAATGTACTCCACAATCGCGGAAAGGCTAGACGCCCCGATGGGATCAAATGTGTGGTCTTAGTACCTACGCACGAGTTGGCGATTCAAGTTCACGAAGTTTTTGTAACCCTTTCCCGACACACGCGAGTCCGGTCTTTTGCACTCATTGGTGGAGTCGATCAAGATCCACAGATCGAGGAACTCAATAAAGGATTTGATGTCTTAGTCGCTACTCCAGGCCGTTTATTTGATCTGAGAAGCCAAGGCCACCTTCGACTCAATCGCGTAGAGATTTTGGTTTTAGATGAAGCCGATCACATGTTGGATTTGGGTTTTATCAAAGACATCCGAGACCTGATGCGGCACCTGCCTCACAAAAGACAAACCTTATTTTTCTCTGCGACCATCGACGATAAAATTAAAAAACTAGCCTACTCTTTAGTCAGCAATGCCATTCGAATTCAGATTTCTCCGAAGGATCCGGTGGCCAAAAATATTGACCATTCTGTAGCTTTTATAGAAATGGATGACAAGCGTTTCTTTTTAGAAAGAATCGTGCGGGAAAATCCAGATAGTAAAATTCTGGTCTTTGTACGGACGAAGGTTCGCGCGGAGCGGGTCGCTAAGGCGATGGGTAGAGTAAAGATAGAAAGTACGACCATTCATGGCGATAAAGAGCAAGAGGATCGGGTAGCGGTCTTAGAGCAGTTTAAAAGTGGTGAGGTGAAGTTGTTGATTGCGACGGATGTAAGTGCGCGTGGCATTGATGTCCATGGGGTGGACTATGTGGTCAATTACGATTTGCCAGAGCAACCAGAAAATTATGTACACCGGGTCGGACGAACCGGGCGAGCGAAAGCGAGAGGACGAGCCATTGCTTTTTGTGCTCCGGAAGAAAAGAAATTACTGGAAAGCATCGAAACCTATATGAACAAAAAAATAGGAGTCTTCGAAATTAAGAACGACGATTACGAAGAGACGCTGGATTTTTCTACCACCAAAACCGATGAGAATAATACCGATTGGAAATCCCTGATTCGCGAAGCGGAAAAAGGGGAGGAGTTGAGAAAAAAAATGCGGAAGAAGCGGCGGAAGAAAAAATAAGAAACGGCTTATTGCATTTTAGAACC
>CALLVY010000681.1 GCA_938015925.1 uncultured Saprospiraceae bacterium | reverse complement strand
GGCTAAAAACTTGTCTTTTATTCCTATCCTTCGTCGTGTCCTCGCCATAATAGCTACGGCTATTAGGCTCCGGGCACTTCTCGACTAGAAATAAAATCCTGCCTTTTTAGCTCATAAAACCATTTTAGAATAAAGTCTATTTTAATATTTTTTTAAATATAAGAAAATTACTTTCCTGAACCTATTTCTTAATCAATTAGTAATGGATTGGTGATTTTGAAAACTAAAAAGGTTCTGCCTTTCCTCTAGTGTGATTGATAACATCCATCGAAATCGAGCAATCTATTCCTACTGTAGTTTTATCGTTTAAAAAATAAACCCATAAAAGACACTTCCCTTTGCCGCGCTCTTAAAGCAATATTTTTCACCACCGGATAGACTACTCTTACTTTCAACCCTCTCCATCTTTCCTCCTTAACACTCCTTAACAAACCTTAAGAATACCTTGACAATTGAAAGGGTAAGAGATTCCTTCCTACCCCGATATAGGGGTGTTAATGGCAATCAACAGATTGCTGCTTTTTCTAAACCATGAATATAGGTGCGCACCAACATTCAATGGTCTTGACTAACAAGACCCCCTAAATTTTTGAATTATGAAAAACATGAAAAGTATTTCGCTTCTTGCAGCGAAGAGCCGGATGGCTGGTGCAAAACAAATTATCTCCTTAAAAGACCAATGTCGAATTAAAGGAGGAGGAGGAGAAGAGGAAAAGGATATTGTGATTGTAGAGGACTTGGTGGGTGGTTAGGCAATTGGTTAAAATAAATGGATTTTTATTCCGGGAAGTTTCTTAAAGCTTCCCGGTTTTTATTTTTTGGAGCAACCATGTTTTATTGTATAGTTGATTGAATTTTGAAATACTGTTTTTCAACTTGTTTTGTTTTGATTGGTTAAAGTCAAGCAATTTTTTTGATTTAACTAACCTTTTAAGAACATGAAGGAAATTTAAATAGGACTCTCTTTTATTTTGGGAAAGCTCCGTATTTCGCATTATGGTTTTCTCAAAAGAAACAATGGCATTTTCAGTTAGGTCATTGTAAGAGGCGTCCAAGCTAGATAATTCAAAGTAAGTTCTGCAGATTAAAGATCTGGCATTTAGGTTGAGGAGAGCATAATTGAATTCATAATTATTTAGCTGGTCTAGTATCTCTTGATATTTCTTTTCTGCAAAAAGCAAATAGGATTTTGCCAGGATCAGGAAATCATTTTTGTAGGGGGTGGTAATATTGGTTTCGTATTTTTGAATAAATGCGCTTACCCAAATAGACGCTCCCAGTTTAGACCCCAGTACGGCTATATTGAAAAAGCTAGATCCCGTTATTTTTCCATCAGAAAACAGGAATCCTTTAGCTAATCCAAATTGATACAAGTCAAAAGCTTCCCTTTCAAATTGCTCTTCCTTTTTAGAGCTTTCCCCAATCGCGAAATTCAATAAGGTGAGAAAGATTACATTTCGATCATCCTCATTTAGTTCTTTTGTTTGTTGAAAAAATAAATCTTTTAACTCAAAATACAGAGCAGCATCTTGATTTTTCATTAATAAAACCACCTTCCTTAAAAGAACAGGAGCCGCATAATCGTTCGTTCTGCTATCAAAAAAATCGGCTTCATATTTCCTAGCATAAATCCTTTCCAAATTCCGCAATTCCACTTCCATGTGCAGGCGCTCGATTTCATAAAAATGATGCAAACATCGAAAACCCTCTTGCAAGTCCATCACCGATTCCTCCTTCTTTTCCGTATTGGGATGAAAATACCCTTGCTTGATTAAATTAAACTGCTCCAAAAAATACCGACTCCCGCGCTCCGCGCTCGCCTTTAATTCTTTCGCAACTTTTACACTCGATTTTCGAAACAAAGAATAAATATTCCGCTTCCGATAAATGGTATTCAACCTAATCTCTCGTTCCAGGGGCTGATCCTGCAACGCTTTCCATAACAAATAGTCCTCTAAGGCCCGAGTTAATTTCCGCATCAGGTTTCGCAATTTCACATCCTCATAAACCGCGCCCGGAAATAACTTTGCAAAAACATTTTCCTTTTTTAAAGCCCGTACATTTGATTCCTTTTGCGCTTTCTCCAAGTTTGCCAAGAGCTGAATCACATCCTTGCTTTTTACTCGCATGGAAGATTTTAAAAAGCCCCGAAATTGCCTTTTTTCTTCCTCTATCAGAGATTCTAGTAATAACAATACTTTACTGTTTTGCATAAAATGAATTTTTCACAAACACAAAAAATGAGTATAATCCTTTATAAATGAATGAATTGAATAAATAAATGCTATTTCTTACGATTACAATATAGCAAAAATGTCCGAGATTTTTGATTTTAAAATTTAGACACTTGTAATAGAATTCTTTGTAGGCTTCTTTGAAAACCAAATTGATGTCCGATTGCAAAAGGCAAATTTGAAATAAGCTTCTGTGCTTTTCAAATACCGATTAACACAAAGCGAATCACATCACCGAACTTCGTTCCATTTATTCAGGAGCCTTCTTCGCCGGCTTGTCAAAGAACCAAGAATTTAAGTGCATCTGACCCCGAGTATAGCTCGGAACTAAAAAACATCTGCTTTCTAGCTAAAGGATTTTAGTCCTGTTTTCTGAAGTGTTCCCACTTCAGCTGGAAAGCCTTTTGTCAAAACTTAAATATTGTACTTTAACCTCTTAATTTTTAAAAATGAAAAATCTACTTTTTTTACTTTTGCTTCAACTCTTTGCACTTAACGGGTTTACCCAAAATTCTTGTCTCGATTTTGAAAACGAAACACCTAACCTAAATCCCGGATGGACCGACCCCGCAGGTAATTGGTTCAACATTCTTTCCAATTTTGACTACAAACAAGAAGCCTCTGGAAATATCTATCTGCAATCGCGAGACCGCGGCGGCGCAAGCTGGATCGTCAATACCACAGATTTTACCGGCAACCTCGCCCAGGACAATGAATGTAAAGCATTTTGCTATGATATCAATTATCAAAATCCTGGTGGCAATAATCCATTTTTTTCCAATACGCTTCATCTTTTTTCTGGTGGCACCAATTCCACCAATGCAACACTTTCTGCCAGCTTCAACCTGTATACCCCACTCAACTCCAATGACGGATGGATTACCGTTTGTCTACCGCTCAATCTTTGTTCTTCCTCTAATTTACCTTCCAATGCCGCAGGCCAATGGAGATGGAATACGTCTTCTAGTTATGCCAATACCGGAAGCGATTGCAATGACTGGAATACCTTGGTACAATCGGTCAGCGGAATTGCTTTTTTCATCGACCGAGGAGGATCAACGACTGAAATCTGGGGCTATGATAATTTTTGTATTACCGACACTACTTGCTTTGGCAACAAATTATTCAGCACCTGCTTCCATACCGATTTCCAAGATCCTACTCGCAACGATTTTGATGAATATGCTTATGCTGGAATCCAAAAACAAAATGGCGAATATTATGTATTTGGCGAAACTGAAAATAGAGGTATTTTCCAGCCAGGAGTCAGTTCGGATGATTACCTATTGCATGCCGGACTAGATGCTCTTGGCAATGTGATCGCTCCTGCTCAATACCTCCAACTTTTCGAGCCTTCCAATAATAAATATACCAATCATGTATTGGTGGAAATGAATCCTCCTTTTAATGGATTTACAAGTCCCTATCTTGTTTTTTCAAATTATCAGGAATTGGGAACCTTTAATAATGACATCCAACTCTCTTTGATCAATCAAGAGGACTGCATGGAGTTTGGGATGGACTGGACCGACTCTGCCAATGAAAGCGAATTTGTCTTCGATGCCTTTCAGGCAAGCAATGATCATGTCATCATTGTCGGAGAGACTGCTACCGCTCCGGGACCAGTTATTCGAAATCCTTTTATCTATGGCTTTGATATTACTGGTTCAAATTTTGGCAATCAAAAAATAAATTTTATCAGCCCAACGGGTACTCAGGGAACGCCACAATCCAAAGCAGTTTGTGAATACGATGATATGGGAATCAGAAGATATGCCATGACTGGAACCATAGAAAATCAATTGTTACTTTTTACTAGTGATGAGAGTTTGAACTTAACGAACAATTACAATTGGTATAATTTGGACGGAGATTCCAATACCAGAGAAATCGGAGAAGACATCGTTTTTGATGCGGCTAACCGCAATTTTTATATATCAGGAGTCAGCTTTCTTACTTCCATTGGAGGAACTCCTGGAGCTGGACAGATATTTTTATGCAATCTATCCATCAATGGCCAAGTCAACTGGGTGAAATTTTATGACATCGCTGGAGGCGTGGAAAATGTAGAAGAAATCCATCTAAATGGCAATGGGGAAATTGCGATTTCCGGGAGTTGTGAAATTCAGGTCATTAGCAGTAATGGCCCTCGCGTAGATCGTTCTTTTTTACTAAAGACCGACTCCAATGGTTCGCTGCTCTGGGCCAATAAATACACCAATGCCGAAGGTACGGAAATACAGGATTTGGAATTTTGTGTCGATGATGGATACTTGCTTTCCGGCTCTTGCTGGACCAATACTTTCTCTGGAGGTCAACCAGGTTTTTATTCCCAGAATCATGACATCTGGACAGTAAAGACGGATGCAGACGGAAATCTTAGTGACACTTCCAATTGCCTTACGGCTCTTGTTGTCAATACAATAGAGCGTGATTTTATTGTAGGAATCAACGAATGTTATGGAGAGAGTTTAGGTTTTGACGGAGCAGACTATGAAAGGGAATGTCTCGATTTTCAGCATTCATTAGAAGTTTGTGACCAATACTGTCCACCGCCACCAGGTGGCAAAAGCAAATGTGATTCTCTGGATATTTCCTTCGACTATGTAGAGACCTTTGGTGATACTTGTTGTTGGAATTTAGACATCAACAATTTGGTCGATAGTTGCTTTGCAGGTTTTAGGTTGAATGGATTAAATGGTTTGCGGATCTGGCAAGCGAGTGGCTCCGCCACCTATGGCATCCAAACCTTTAATGGCAGCTCTTATACCATCGTTCCATCGGGCCCAGGATTCCCTGGCCTGAATTATGTCGCCGTGGGCAATCAACCAGCCATCACTAAATTTTGCATTTCCGGCTACACGGGAACCCCACAATTAATCGAAGTAGAACCTTTACTTTGGAACGGAAATATCCCAATCAATTACGAGGTAGATTGCGTCGATACCTTGCAGGCCGATTGTGCCATTTCCATTATAGAGGAACCTTGCGTTTCGGTAGTCAATGATACCGTTTTTTGTGTGGGCGATACGATTCGCTATTGCTTCCAAGTGAAGAATCACCTCAATAATAGTTTTCCGGTAGACAGCATTGTGCTCGTAGACAATGGTAGTGGTGTTTTCTCTCCGAATAGGATTCCGCTTAGCCCTCCGATTCAACCTGGGGATACCTCTGCGCTAATTTATGTAGACATTCAAAATGCCACACCAGGAGATTCCCTTTATTATATTTTGGTGGGAAAAAATGAACCGGAATGTTGTACGGATAGCACTGTCTATTGTGTGCCGATACCGATTTGTGATACTTGTGCATTAGTGAGTGTGAGTACTTCTCCATACGAATGTGACTCTTTGTGTTTTAATATCAATTTGCACAATAATTTTGACCCCAATTTTTTTACGGGTGTCCAAACGGAAGTCTTAACATCTGGTGCCTATCTTTATCAGGTTAATAATTTCCCTGGCTCCGGATGGTGGCATACTGACCTTTTTCCATTTACAAACAGCAATTTGGATTGGAAAAAAATTCCACCAACTTCCAATGGTATTTTTATCAATACGGGAACCACTACCTTACCTAAAGTTTGTCTTAGCGGCTACTCCACTATTCCACAACAAATAGAAGTGCGTTGGATGAAAGATAGTTCCGTGGTTTGTCGCGACACCTTGACTTTTGATTGTATCCCACCACCACCTGTCGATACTTGTATCACTGTGGTTTACGACACGGTTCGTTGTTTGCCAAATGGCAATTATGCTTATGATTTTCAAATTCAAAATTTGACCAATCACACTATTCATACTTTTGATCTAAACAACTTTTCTCCTTCCGTAATTTTTGTAAATCCAATCTCCGGGGTCTTCCACGAAACCATTCCTGCTTTAGGATTTTCTTCTATCCAAACCTTAGAGATTGATGGAGGTGCCTTATTCGCCGGAGACCAAATTTGCTATCAGGTGACAGGACATGAAAGTACCATCAATAGCCAGGGCGATACGATCCATTTGCGTTGTTGTACTTCTACGAATCAATTTTGTTTTGTGCTACCAGATTGTTGCAATTTTGATTGTCCGAATAATTTAGTTCAGAATCCAGGCATTAATAGCAATACGGTGAGTACTGGAAATCTGGGTGGACCGGGCGCTACTGATTTTTGGATGAAGGGGGCACTTTCCGCTCAAATCACTCCGGATGGTCATTGCGATTCTTTTAGTATCCAAAGTTGGGGTGATATGACTGTCAAGGAAAGTTATTGTCAATCTGGTATAAGTATCCAACAGGGAAAAACGTATAGTGTGAGCTTCTGCGCCAAATTTGTACCCTTGAACCCTAACACCGCAGTGACTTCGGTAAACGTAAGATTCAGTGGTGATAATTCCTGTCCAGGCAATAACGATTATGATCCGGTGACTGCCGAAATAATGGGCGTTCAAACCAATATTACCAGTACCAATTGGGCCAATTATACGCTTCCTGACTGGACGGCCTCTGCCGATTACAATACCTTGATTGTGAATGCAGAAAATTTCTTACCGACGAATAGTAATGCCACTACGATTTCCTGGGCCAGAGTAGATAATATTTGTATCACGGAAGTGGTGATGCAAGATACTTGTTGTCAAAGTGAAGATGTCTTTGATGATATCCTTTACAATAATACTATGATTACTCAAAGTGGTTCCACGGTAAACGTAGATAATTTATTGCTTACGGATTGTCACAGGTTGACGGTCTATTGGGGAGATGGGAATAGCACTGGCCCAGTGCTTGCCAATCAATTGCCTTTGACGCATACTTATACTGCAAATGAAGAATTTCAGCTCTGTGTGTTTTTAGAAGAGCTTGACGGCAATGACGAAGTATGTTATGCCAAAGAAGATTGTAAGATCATCAGTTTTATTGATGCTGTTTTTACTCCTCAGGTCAATGATTTGGATATTTCGATATTTCCGAATCCCGTGACGGGTGAAACGATCAATGTTTCTTTATCGGATTCGGAGTATTTGGAAAGAATAGAGATTTATGATATTCTGGGCAAAAGGATTTTTGTTCAGCAAATCAAAGATCGTACTTCGGTTTTCCAGATCAATACGGATTTACCGGAAGGCACTTATTTTGTCAAAGTTTCTGCATCCAATGCTAAATTGGGGATAGAGAAGATTGTGAAATTCGCACACTAGATTTTCATTTGGCAATTGTTTAAATTATCACAACCGATTCCTGGGTAATCAGGGATCGGTTGTTTTATCTCCATTTAAAGTCAAGTTTCCAAGATCCAATTTATTCGCCGATCAGTCTTTTCATTAGGCTATAGATTTCATTTCTAAGAAATCAGCATGTTTACATTTTAGCTCGGATGAAAGTTTTTTTTAACCACCTGCGGATGCTCGGTAAATGCTATTGCATTTTAACCGAATCAGATTCCTGGCCTCTAGCCACTGCCCAATACTGGAAAAGCTACGGAGCGGAGGCTATTCCTAGTTGTGGAACCTGTTTTCCATAACACTTTAAAAATCATCAAATATCTAAAGCAAAAAAGAGTGACCTCAAATTGGCACAGAAAGGCATAAGATGACGTAAAATGCTCGGTACAAATAAAGAAGAATGATCTAATTTTAAAAAACTGAATTTAGCTTCTATTTCCTAGAAGTGAATTCTCATAAATTAATTTCTTCATTTCTAAAATTTACGATCATGAAAAATTTTATCCTTACTTTTTTTATCCTATTCCAGGTACTCCAAGTTCATTCTCAAACCAATGTTACCATTGTCAACAATTCCCCCAATACGGTATTAATGGAATTAGGTTGGAATGATAGTTTTGTCCCTCCTTTTTTTACAAGCTTCAAATCCCATGTGCCGGACTTTAAATGCTTAGCTCCTGCTAGTACCGCGAATTTTACGGCCGCTCCCAATTGGGACATCTTAAAAGGATTCAAGGTTTGGTGTCCCTTTGGAGCTTGTACCGCAGCGCAAACCTATACCGATGGTGGCCCCTGGTCAGGAGATCCTGGAGTAGCTCCCATTTGGCACATGGGATTTCTGCAACCAACAGGGACTATCAACTATTATGACTGTGGTTCTGGTACTTGGTTAGGGGTAGTCAACTGGACTTTTGTGAGTACGGGTTGTCCTTTTCCTTATGGTGACTTTGTAATTACAGTTAATTAAAAACGATTAACAAAGCAGTGTACATTTTTAAGGATGCACTTTATTTTTTTCTTCAAATGAAACCTGTTCAGACCTCTGGCTCTTTAATTCCAGTTAGGAATATTGAATAGGGAATTAGGGTTGTTCAGAAAAATAAAAAGGTGGAAGTTTAATTCTGGATGTTAATATTGAATATCGAATCGCCAAGGTTAAATAATGCTTTTGACGAAAAATCGCGACTTCAAGTATCTATGAGGACATCAAGGATGGAACGATTGCATTCACTGAGCCATGTTTTTTTAACCACCTGAGGATGTTCGGCATAGGCTATTGCATTTTAACCAAATCGGATTTCTGGCCTCTCGAGAGTTGAATACATTTCGCAGATGCTTTGGTTTTTAGTGATTAGAGAAAGATGTAAGAGCTAAAAAAAATTGGGGGTGTTCCAATCCCTGGCACACCCCCAATTAAGGAAATCAATTTATACGATTACCAGCACCAATAGCAAGCATTGTTATGCCATAAGCAGCCGTAATATTTATGACTACAAAAAATGTTTTGCCGTTTTTTTTTAGCTTTTAAAGCTGCGAATTTAGAAGAGTCTTTTTGTTGATGAAATATTTTTACTGGCCTATTCAGGATTCCTTTTTCTGAAAAAAAAGAACCTCTTATTAATTTGAGTAGCACAGAGGTCTTCTGTTTTTAGATTTCGATTAAACCAACACTAAGGAAGTGCCTGGTTTATTCTTTAATTACCGTCATGGCTGTAGAGCTTTGCGTTGATGGTGTACGTTCCGGGGCTGGCCCAGAATTGTTTAGAATCATAAGTAACATGATTCTCGGTATTGCTCACATGCTG
>CALLVY010000680.1 GCA_938015925.1 uncultured Saprospiraceae bacterium | reverse complement strand
CAGTTTTATTTTCCTTTTTTTAATGGATATCCCTACTGCTATGGCTACCCATAATCGGGCTGGAGAAATTACTTATACCCAAACCGGTACACTTGCCATTGATGCTACCGTCACTATTTATACCAAAGCCAGTAGTATTTCTGCGGATCGGGATACTATTGAAATCTGCTGGGGAGACGGGACTTGTTCTGCTTTGGTAAGAGCCAATGGAGTGATTGGAACACCAGGAGGTGTACCTATCGGAGAAGAACTTCCCAATGATATCAAAAAGAATGAGTATAAAGGTAGTCATGTCTATCCTGGGCTTGGACATTATGAATTGACCTCAGAAGATCCCAATCGAAACGGTGGAATTTGTAATGTCAATTTTCCTTTTTCTCTGGACATGCCTTTCTTTCTACGTTCTACCGTAACCTTTTTTGATCCTATTTTTCAAGCGTTTAACAGCTCCCCTATCCTAACCCAACCACCTATTGATATCGCATGTGTTGGACAACCCTTTTTCCACAATCCAGGTGCTTTTGATCCTGATGGAGATAGCTTAGCCTTTGTATTGGCCGTTCCTTTGCAAAGCGCCAATAATGAAGTAGAAGATTATCAATTACCGCCTGAGCCACCCAATACCATTACGATCGATCCAGTAACAGGAAATCTCGTTTGGGTTTCACCTCATGTTCCCTGTACTTCGGGGGAATATAATGTCGCCTTTTGGATCATTGAATATCGCAATGGTGTTCCCATCGATACGATGCTGAGAGATATGCAGATTCGAGTGGTAGAATGTAATAATTTACCACCTCGGATAGAAGCTCCGAAAGAAGTTTGTGTTATCGCTGGTGAGCTCGTTGAGTTTGACGTCACCGCTACTGCTCCAATCTCAGAGCCCGACCAATTGGTCAATCTTACGGCGCTCGGTGGCCCCTTCGAATTGGGAGCAACCTTTGATACTATCGATACCTATATGCCTCAACCACTGACCAGCACCTTCCGTTGGCAAACCACCTGCAATGATATTTCAGATGAATATTACCAAGTGATTTTTAGGTCAGCAGATAATTTCCCCATAACGATCGACGTAGAAAACGGAACGGAAATCGTTTATTTATCCACCTTGTTTGTGGTTCGGATAAAAGTCGTTGGTCCGCCTCCTGAAGATCTTTTTGCAGAAGCGATGCAGCAAGACATTAATTTGAGTTGGGAAAAACCTTATGATTGTGAATTTGCCGATGGCGATTTTTTCAAAGGCTTTACCGTTTGGCGAAAAATCAATAGCAATACTTTTCCTATTGATACTTGTACGCCCGGACTAGATGGAAAAGGTTATACTAAAATTACTCCTGCGCCGATCAACGCTGCTGTAGGGAATCGCTATGTTTATACCGATGTTGATCTGGAAAGAGGAAGAACCTATTGCTATCGAATTTTGGCAGAGTTTGCAGATACCACCCTTGGCGGTTTTTCTTTTAACGAAGTGGAAAGTTTGCCTTCTGATGAATTCTGTTTGCAATTGAGCAGAGATGTTCCATTGATCATACAGGATAGTGTCATGATCACAGATGTGAGCAATGGCCAAATAAAAGTAAAGTGGACCAAGCCCGATCCAAACGATCTGGACACCTTGCAGAACCTCGGTCCTTATGTTTATGAATTACAACGTGCCGTTGGTTTTGATCCTGCGGATACAGACTTCATTAATGTTCCAGGAGGAACCTTTACTAGTCCCACTTTTTCTCAAGCCAACGATACTGTTTTCTTAGATACGGGATTAAATACGCAAGACAATCCCTACACCTATCGACTGGCTTTTTATGTAAATAACGAAACCGAAGAACTGGGATTTGCAACACCTGCTTCCTCTGTCTTTGTATCGGTTGCCTCTACTGATGAAACCAATAATTTATCTTGGGAGGAAAGAGTGCCTTGGGATAATTATAGCTATACCATTTATCGCTGGAAAAATACCTTTTGGGACTCAATCGGTGTTAGCATGGAGCCAGAATTTTCGGAGATGGGATTAATCAATGGCGTAGAATATTGTTACCGAGTAGAAAGTACAGGTACCTACGGCATCCCTGCCATAGAAAGTCCTTTGTTCAATATGTCTCAGGATATTTGTGGTACACCACTCGATACGATTCCTCCTTGTCCTCCGATACTTACTGTCGATAACCTTTGTAAGGATTCGGAACCGGGTCAAGTTTGCGAAGTAGAAGATCTGAAAAATGAATTATCCTGGACCAATCCTAATGTTGAATGTGCCGACACAGATGATGTAGTTGCTTACCGCATTTATTACAAACCCACTTTAGAGACGCCAGAATTTACGCTACTTGGGGTGATTGGAGATCCCTTGACTTTGGATACTTTTCATTATCCTGAAATTGGATTAGCGGGCTGCTATGCCGTCACTGCCATTGATACTTTCTTCAATGAAAGTGCCTTTAGTAATATTGAATGTGTGGACAATTGTCCTTTCTATGAATTGCCCAATGCCTTTACGCCAAATGGCGATGGAGACAATGAATTGTTTGTTCCTTATCCTTATTGTTTTATCAGCAGCATCGATATGAAAATTTTCAATCGCTGGGGCCAACTGATTTTTGAAACAACCGACCCCAATATCAACTGGGATGGTACCAATCAAAAAGGGCAAGAGTTGGCGGAAGGGCCTTATTTTTATACTTGCCAGGTTTTTGAAGATCGGGTATCGGGTGTCAATACGGGCGCTACTTTGAGTGGGTATATTGAGTTGGTGCGGGGGAATAATTGATCGCCTTGTATTCGTTTTTATAGTATTGACTTTGTAAAATCGGTCTTCTTTGGGTGATGCCTGGGAAGACCGATTTTAGTTGGTAGAAACCTTAGTTCCAACTTTTACTCCTTTTCCTCTTATCCTATTCCTTTCTCGAATGATCAAGAAATGACCTTGCTTATAAACTAGCTGCAAGTAAAATTCAAAAAGAACACCCCACTACGCAAAAAGGCTGCGTAGTGGGGTTTTAACTTTGAATAGTAATCGAAATTTAAGGATTCCTGAAGTTATTAGAATACCTAAAAAGTAAAATATTAAAACAAAAATAAATCAAAATGAAACTAGCAGAAGGACTATTATTGAGAGCTGATCTTATGAAAAAAATTGAACACCTTCAAAATAGGATCAGACCAGTCTTAATCGTGACAGACAATAAGACCCCTCAAGAAGATCCGGTCAAATTATTGGCGCAACTTAGAAAAGCTATTAATGATTTAGAAGCTATTATTGTTAGAATAAACAAAACCAATAATGAGACAATTATTGAGGGGCAAGGATTTTTAATGGAGGCTCTTGCAAAGAGAGATTCTCTAAAATTACTTTCTGAAAAACTAAGAGTAATCAGACAAGCGGCTCAAGTAAATAACAGCAGCTATAATAATCAAAAGGCAACCCTAGAAATTAAGGATTTACAAATCGAGATAGATCAAACGGGAAGAGCCTTTAGAGAAGTAGATAGTAAAATTCAGGAAATGAATTGGTTAACAGAATTAAAAGATTAAGCCGCAAGGCGGATGGTCGGGGCGAGTACCAGCCCCTTTTAGTGGGTGTGAGTTTTCGGGGCAAATTGAAAACTCTACCTCCTTCAAGGCTGCTTGGGTTGCGGCAAAAAGTATTGTTTAAGACCCATTATAAATTACAAACAACAAATGTATATTGTAAAAATTACTACCAGGTACTGACCGACCATTCTTTTACAAAAATATATAGTAAATCAGATCATGCTTTCTTTACGAAAGTACACTCAATATCTCAAGTAAAATCAGTCTTCTTCGGGGTCACCCAAGGTAGACTGATTTGGGTTTAAGGAGATTCGATTTTAAATGGCATTAGAAAAAATAAAAATGACTCATTTTACAAAGTACTAAGTAGTATCTCTTATTTTTGCAATTCATTCGTACCTCCACAAAATCGCAAATCATGTTTACCGGAATCATAGAAAGCCTCGGCGTCATCGAGCAAATAGAACAGGAAGGAAGCAATTATCATTTTACCATTCAATCTTCCCTCTCCAGGGAACTGAAAATTGATCAGAGTGTATCCCATAATGGTGTATGTCTGACGGTGGTTGCTTTGGGAGAAGACACACATACGGTAACAGCCATTCACGAAACAATGATCCGAACAAATTTGGGAGACTTGAAAGTAGGCAACACTGTCAACCTCGAAAGAGCCATGCTCGCTAACGCTCGCCTAGATGGCCACATGGTACAAGGACACGTAGATGGCACTGGACGATGCCTATCGGTCAAATCCATGGATGGAAGCTGGTATTATCGTTTTAGCTATCAACCCACTCCAGAGCATCTTTTGGTCGACAAAGGTTCGGTTTGTATCAATGGGGTGAGCCTTACGGTAGTGGACCCAACTGATGAAGAATTTTCTGTGGCGATTATCCCTTATACTTACGAACATACTACTTTTAAAGAAATCATTTTGGGAACCAAGATCAATTTAGAATTTGATATCATTGGTAAATATGTGGCGCGTATGGTTGGGGCTTATCAAAAATAGGAAAGCATTTATTGCCTCCTTTTCTCATGGGTCTAGCAATAGCTCTTGTTCTAGTAATAGTTGGATTTCGGGTCTTCGAATTGTTGGTAGTTGATAGCTCCGTAAAATTCGTTGGAATATGCAGGATCTTCCGACTCAAGTACGAGTCGCATCTTTGTTCTATAATCTCCTCTATATCGTTTGCAGGAAGTAATCAAAATTTCTTCGGCAGGAAGGTAAAAACAAGTTAGGCCTGTTCCACAATGATAGCGATAAGCTTCTTGGATGGGCTTCCAATTTCCTAAGCTGTCTTTTGCTTCGATCAATAATGGCAAATACTCTCCTATGCCAATCTTTAAAGTCTCCCCTGAATGATTGGCAAGCATCACTGGATAAGAAGATATTTTTCCTCTGTGGTCTCGTAAAGTCTGATCTATTCTTGGGGCATTGGGTCCAGATGGAGGGGGGATAAAAATATTGGTGGCGGAGCCTATTCTTTTTGTCGTATCTACGAATATTTCTACATCTGTTGAATTGGGTCTTCGATTTTCTTCCCAATGAAGTGTTCTGTTTTTTGTTGCTCTGGATCTATATTTTAAAGCAATGGAATCTCTTATTTTACCGATATACATGGGATGAAATTCAGCTTCTGTAATAAAACTTGCGGTGTCGAGTTGCAGTTTATTATCGAAGGTATCTACCAATACCACTTTTTCAAATTGATCTTGAAACGTAATGACATCCATCGTTTTTGAAGCTTGCCATCCACAAGACCAAGTAAAAAACAAGCCTAAATAAATACTATTTTTCATTTCCTCTTTTTCTTTATCAGATGATCTTCTAATTCTTTTTGGCGGATTTCCTTTGAGTTAGGGGTAAAAAAAAACGCCAACTCGAATGAGTTGGCGCCTTTAATATCTCTAAAAAGCCGAAGCTTCTTTTTTCTTAATCTACTTCCTCTACTTCTTCCAATTGCTGTTTTCGAGCCTGTGCAGACTCGTAAGCTTCGCGACTGGTTACGAAAAGGTTGTTGAATTCTCGCATACCTGTTCCTGCAGGAATTTTCTTTCCTACAATTACATTCTCTTTCAAGCCCATCAAGTAATCTTTCTTCGCTGCAATGGCAGCCTGGCTGAGTACTTTGGTTGTTTCCTGGAACGAAGCCGCAGAAATCCAACTTTGAGTTCCCAAGGAAGACTTGGTAATTCCTTGCAAAAGAGGACTAGAAGTAGCTGCTACTGCATCTCTAAAGGTCGCTAGTTTTTTATCGTTACGTTTGAGGAAAGAGTTTTCTTCCCGCACTTGACGTAAGGTCACTAACTGCCCTGGTTTCAACTTAGTAGATTCACCGCTTTCGGTAATAAATTTCTTATCGAAAATCCAGTCATTCTGGTTTAAGAATTCAAATTTATCCGCTGCTTCTCCTTCCAAGAAAGTCGTATCACCTGGATCAACGATCAATACTCTTCGCATCATTTGACGTACAATTACTTCAATGTGCTTATCATTAATCGTGATACCCTGAGAACGATATACTTCCTGAACACCGTTTACTAAGTAGTATTGAACTGCAAATGGCCCTTTGATCGACAGAATATCTCTTGGAGAAATCGCACCATCTGATAATGGCATTCCAGCCCGAACAAAGTCACCTTCTTGTACCAAAATGTGCTTAGACAATCCAATGAGGTATTTTCGTTTTTGACCACTCTTCTCATCTTCGATAAAGATTTCCCGGTTACCCCGTTTGATCTTACCAAAAGAAACAACACCATCAATTTCAGAAGTAACTGCTGGGTTAGAAGGATTACGTGCTTCAAAAAGTTCTGTTACCCTTGGCAGACCACCTGTAATATCCTGAATCTTACCCAGGTTACGAGGAATCTTAACCAATTTGTCTCCTCCAGTGATTTTCGCTCCATCTTCAATAGAGATGTAGGAACCTACCGGAAGGTTATAAGATCTCAATTCTTCTCCATCAGGACTAATGATCTTAATGGTTGGAATTTTACGTTTGTTCTTAGCTTCAATAATTACCTTCTCTTCATATCCCGTTTGATCATCTCTCTCTACTCGGAAAGTTTGACCTTCCTCAATAGCTTCGAATTGAACAATTCCTGAGAATTCAGAAACGATAACTGCGTTAAACGGATCCCACTCA